>CAMLLA010000001.1 GCA_946480525.1 uncultured Asticcacaulis sp.
CGAACAGCACGGTAACGCCCGCGGAGGCGGCGAGATCGCTTCGGACCTTTTCGATCTCGGCGGCGTCACCCAGCCCGTTGAGCACGATGTTGGCCCCTTGCGCCGCCAAAGCCCGGGCAATGGCCAGCCCAATGCCGCTGGTCGATCCTGTGACCAGTGCCGTCTTACCCTTGAGTTCCATATGTTCAGTCCTTGCTCGGGTCGTCCTGCACGGGGGCTGCGGAATTGAGCGCCTGCTTGCCGCACTGCTGGACGAAAGTCATCGTCGCCTTGGTCTGGTCCTGCCCGTATTTCAGGCAGGTCTTCGTCCATTTCTGCTGTAACTCGGACAGGGCGGCCGGGTCACGTGTTTCGGACGCTTCCTTCATCAATTCGTAGGCATCGCGCGTGAAGGCCTGCGTGTCTTCGGCATAGCGGCGGGAGGTCGTGGAAATCATCTCGATCAGATTGATCAGGCTGCGCGCCGCCAGCTGCTGCTGCGCGCCCATCATACGCAGACCTTTTTCGAAAGGACCTGCACCCGGCGCGGAATTGGAATCGGACGCGTCACTCATCCCTATGAATCCTTTGTAATCAGCGGCATGGCTGCTTATCTCTGGTAAAGGAATTATGCCGCCATTCACTTTTTTGTGCAACGCAAAAAATTTGAGGCAGCACCCCGGGGCCTGTTAGTTCAGCAGGATCGATCCCATCAATACCTTGGCGCCGGACTTGCCCAGGACCTGATCGGTAACGGCCTGAAGCTGTGCGGCCAGGTAATCGGCGTCGACAAGGCTGGAGGCGGACAACTCGCCGGCATAGGCCTGCAGGCGGCGGACGTAGGCGTCTTTCAGGCGGGGCATGTAAAGCTTGATCCGGTCGACCATCTTGGCGTCGTCCGAATAGAGGCCCATGTCGAGGCTGAGGGTGCCGTGGCGGTGACCGTTGCTGCGCGTAAAGACGCTCATCATCGGAAACTGCGTAAAGCCCGGACCGCCGCCCTTCTTCTTGGGCGCGCCGCTGGCAAAGGCGGACGACGCGCTAAACAGCAGGCAGAGGGAGGAGGCAAGAAGGGCGCGGCGATGCATCCCCTATATATGCCACGGAGCGGTTAAGCTTGGGTTGATGCCCGGTTTACGTAAATTTAACCATACAAATCAGGGTGTTGGTCAACTTCAAATTAATGTGTCGCTGTTAGTTTCGCAGGCGTGGGTCCGGTAACGGATCGCCGTATCCGAGCCTGTTTGCTACCCGATGAAGACATCGCATTCCCAGACCCAGCGGCTGTTACGCAAAATCGACTGTGCGCGCACGGCTGTACTCGTGGTTGAGGATCACGACGCGTCGCGCCGGCTGATCCTGGAGCTGCTGCGTGGCGCCGGCTTCGAAAATCTGACATTTGCACGCGACGCCGATGAGGCGATTGCGCAGATGCAGGGCCATGACCCGGACGTACTGCTTCTCGACTGGGGGCTTCCCGGCAAAACCGGCATAGAGCTGGTGCGTGAAATACGCGCCGCCGCCCACGCGCCCGATCCGCGCTTCGCCAATCCGCAAGTGCCGATCGTCATGATAACCGCCCGGCAAAGGGCGCGCGACGTCACGGCGGCGCGCAATGCCGGCATCAACGAATTCGTCATCAAACCGTTTTCGACCTCTTCGCTTCTCAAGGCGCTGGCCTCGGCTCTGACGCACAAACGCCAGTTCATTGCGTCGCTCGACTATACCGGACCGGACCGCCGCCGCCGCAAAGCCGAAAGCTATCCCGGCCTTCTCCGCCGTAACGCAGACGTCGAACAGACGGCCGAAGCCCATTCACGCAATATGTTCAGGGAATCGCTGACGGTCGAGCTGAATGCCGTGCGCGCCATGATGAACGCTCGCGGCGGGCTGGACCGGCCCACCATGACCCATATGGTTGAAAAGCTTCTGGTCGCCGAGCGCCGTGCCCATAATTTCCGTCTGAGCCTTATCGAACAGGCGACCCGCTCGCTCAATACATACATAGCCATGGCGGGGGACCACGCGGAGCCCAAGATACTCGACGCCCATCTCGACGCCCTGATCCAGCTCAATACCGTGCCGTTCGATCAGGAAAGCCAGGCCGCAGCTATTGTCCAGCGTCTCGAAAGTCTCGTGGCCCGGCGCAGGCAGAACAGGAAATCTCTGGCATGAGCGCTTATGCTCTTCAAACACAGGCAGATTCGAAGTCCGGGGGCAACCAGGCCAATAACCGCGACGTGCGTAACCTTGCCAATCTGGGCGAAACGGCTTCGACCAGCCGCGTGCTCAACCTGTCCCAGGTCTATCTGCAGTCGGGGCGGGAAAAGGAATATCAGCTTAGGCCGTTCTTCCGCGATTCCCAGCTGAACAAATGTATCCTGGTCAAACATACCCTGCGCGCCAATGAACGCGACCTGTTCGGCCGGGCCAAGCGCACGGCGACCAAGGTCATCCTGCCGTTCGATCCGCTGGATCTGAAACTGGGCGGTCGGTCGATCTTCGTCAACCAGACGGGGTTCGATGCCTTTTGCCGCGCCTATTTCAATATGGACGACATCCTGTCGAATGCCGACGTGCAGATACTGCGCCTGCTCGATCAATTGCCGTCGCTTGACCCGTTCCTGATGCGCGAGCACCTGGGCCGCAACGGCTTCAGGCCTGGCGCCTGTTACCTCAAGATTTCGCCGTTCGATGTCCAGCGCATGGTCGGTTTCGCCAATGCCGAGATCGAGCGGTTGGTCGTCACGGCCTTTGGCGACGGCTTTTCCGGGGAAGCCGGCGTCAAGCTGGCCGGCAAGATACTGGCCGACGAGCTCGACCAGGAGCTGGCCCCGCTGCGCCGCGTCCTGCGCATGAGCGAAGGGGAATTTTCCGACGGCATTTTTTCATGGCGCGGCTTCCTCTATTTCAAATGGCGTCACCTTGAATTGCAGGACGAGATGCGCAAGGTCCTGGAAGGACTGGCCAGCTATCAGCCTGTCGGTTCGGCCGACGACGCGCTCAAGGAATATCTGCGTGAAGTCCGCCCACGCCTGGCGCGCACGATCGTCGGCGCCATTCAGGCGGTTGGACGGACGTTGAACGTTTACGACCAGTCCTACCATGCCCTGGTCCAGGGCGAAAACGCCGGACCGTTCCGCCGTTTCCTGCTCGACGGCCCTGGCCTGTTTTTCGAGCTCGGTGAAAACATCGGGATCTTAAGCCACATCGGTTCATTCTGGCAGTACCGCATGGGTCAGGCGATGGACAATCAGCGCCTGACGCCGACCGAATACAGCGACATCCTGATGGATTTCGAAGACTCGCTGAGCATGCTCAGCAGCCAGGAAGAAGACGTTTAACCGGTCGTACCGGAGAGGGAGCCGTATTCGTGTTTGTCGACGCCCCCGTCATGGCCCGACTGGCTGACAGCCATTTCAGCACCTCGCGTGAGATGCGCAATCTTGGCCATCTCACCTTCGGCGGCTCGTCTGACCGTGTGCTGAATCTGTCGCGGAGTTACCGCGCCTTTCGCGACGACGAGGATTACAACGAAAATCCTCTGTTCGAAAATTCGGCGCTCAACCGCGCCATCATCCTGAAGCACAATCTGCGCGTCGATGAGCGGCACCTGTTCGCCGGCAGCCGCCAGACCGTGACCAAGATTATCCTGCCTTTTGACCCCTACGACCTGACCCTGGGTGGCCGCGCTTTCTTTTTCCGGCAGGCGCATTTCGAACAACTGATGAAGAGCTACCTCGGCATCACCGACCTGTCGCGCAGCCGCGACGTCGAAATCCTGCGCTGCATGGACCGGCTGCCTTCGCTGGACCCGTTCCTACTGCGGGAACATCTGATGGCGATCAACGTCCGGGCGTCGCCAAAATATTTCCAGATTTCGCCAAATGATCTGCAGAGCATGGCGAAGTTTACCGCGCATGAGATCGAAAACCTGGTGGCGGCGGCGCTCGGCGGCGAGGGCGGGCAGGGCGCATCGCGCCTGGGCAACAAGATCCTGTCGGACCAGCTGGACCGCGAACTGTGGCCGCTGAAGGAAACGCTCAACATGACCGACGAGCAGTTTTCCGCCGGCATCATGTGCTGGCGCGGCTTCCTGTATTACAAATGGGGCTATGTCGAGCTTCAGGATGCGATCCGCGAAGTATTGAACGGCCTGTCGACCTATAAGCCCGTGCCGACGCACGAAGATATGGTGCGCAACTATCTAAGGCGCGCCCGTCCGCGCATCGCCAAGGCAATCGTCAAGACGATCCACGAGGCCGGACGGGTGCTGGAAAGCTATGACGAAGTCTATGTCGCCCTGGCGGTCGAGCGCAATCCGGAACCATTCCGCCAGTTCCTGATGCGGGGTTCGAACCTGTTCTTCGATCTGGGGGAAAAGCTGGGCATTCTCAACCACATCGTATCATTCTGGAAATTCCGCATGGCCCGCCTGTACAAGACCCAGTCGCGCCAGCTGGAAAGCATCGAGTACGCTGATATCCTGATCGACTTCGAAGCCAGCCTGTTCCGCTCGCTGACGTCGGAGTAGGCGGCGCCGTTCTAGTAAGCCCGGTACGGATCTTTCTCCCAGGCTAGAAAACTATCGTAGTAAGTGGCTTGAGGCGGATCTGGCGGAGGTTCGTCACCGGCGCCCCAGGTCAGGTGCATCATGACAAACCTGTTGCCGACCTGGTAGAGAACGTCGTCACTCGCCAGACACCGGCCAAGAGTCGTTACCGGCAGACCGGCAAATGAGTGCTGAGAATCAATACCGGTTTGCAGGCGGTCGGCCAAGGCGCGCGCCGAGTCATCATCGACGGCAATCCAGGGTTCTTCGAAGCGATAGCTGGGCACGCGTCAGTCCATTAGTTTCTTCGTCAGATACGTATACTCGATCGCATAGCGGCGGGCGATTTCCGGCAGGTTGGCCGCTGCCTTGTGGCCGCCTTCGATGTTTTCGTAATAGTAATAAGGCAGGCCCATGTCCTCGAACAGCGCCGCCATCTTGCGGGCATGGACAGGACCGACGCGATCGTCCTTGGTCGAGGTTTCGAACAGCGGTTCGGGATAGGCCGTACCCGCCTTGACGTTGTGATATGGCGAAATCGAACGCAGGAATGCGCCTTCGACGGCATCGTCCGGATTGCCGTATTCGCCCTGCCAGGACGCGCCCGCCGACATATGGGTGTAGTTGACCATGTCGAGCAGCGGCACCTGAACCACGATGGCGTTCCACAGGTCGGGCCGCTGGGTCAGTTGCACACCCATCAGCAGGCCGCCGTTCGATCCGCCCATGATGCCCAGACGGCGCGGCGAGGTGATTTTACGGGCAATCAGATCTTCGGCAACCGCCTGGAAGTCGTCGAAGATGCGCTGGCGGTTGGTCTTCAGCCCGGCCTCATGCCATTTCGGGCCGAATTCACCACCGCCCCGGATATTGGCCAGCACGTAGGCGCCGCCATTTTCCAGCCATAGCTTGCCCAGAGATGCAGAGTAGGACGGCAACATCGAGACTTCGAAGCCACCATAGGCGTAGAGCAGGGTCGGGGTCCGGCCGTCCAGTTTCACGTCTTTTCGAGCCACCAGGAAATATGGCACCTTGGTGCCGTCCTTCGAAATCGCCCATTGCTGCTGAACCTGAAGGCCTTGCGCATCAAAGCGTTCCGGTGCTGCCTTGATTTTTTCCACATTTCCGGAATCGAGGCTGGCGCGATACAGGGTGGACGGCGCCAGGAAGCCGGACGCCGACACGAACACATGGTCGCTTTCGTCATCGGCCGACACCAGGTCGAGCGTCGAATTGGCCGGCAGGTCCAGCTTCTTCGATATCCAGCCCTTGCCGTCGAAGGAGAAGCCGTGGATTTCGCCGGTCACATTCGACAGGATCGCCATGACCAGCCGGGTCTTCGTCTGGCTGATGGTCTCTACCGACTGGTGCGCGCCAGGCATGAAGACGATCGTGGGCTCGACATTCGCAGGGTCCTTAAGCGCGGCCTTGAGGTCGAATGAAATGATCGCTCCGGATTTGAACGCGGTGCCCTTTGCGCTCGTCCAGTCGGATTTGAGGCGATAGACCGCCTGCCCCTTGTGGTAGGCCTCGAAGTCCGAGTTGCGCGGGAAGGGCAGGCTAACCGGACCCGCATCGGTATAGAATGTCGTCACCGTTTCGAAGAAACTCGGCTTGGCGTAGGACATGTCCATGACATAGGCGCCGCTGATGTCGCGCAGGACATAACGCCCGGCCGACACATCGTCCTTGCTGCCGCGGAAGACTTCGACTGCGTCTTCCAGCTTCTGGCCACGCTTGAGCTTCTTTGTGACGTAGGGATAGCTGGAAGTGGTCAGTTCGCCCGGCTGCCATTCGCGGGAAATGTACAGGGTGTCCTTGTCCACCCAGCTGACATTCTGCTTGCCGGCCGGAAGGTCGAAGCCGCCGGGGACAAAGGCCTTTGTCCTGGTATCGAACTCTCGCACGACACGGGCGTCGGTGCCGCCGTCCGCCAGGCTGATCAGACAGTAGCGATTGTCCGGCGGCAGACAGTCCGAACCACTGAAGACCCACGTCTTGCCGTCCTGTTTCGACTGGGCATCGACGTCGAAGATGATCTCCCACTTCGGATCGCTGGTCTTGTACGATTCCCAGGTCGTGCGACGCCACACACCCTGGCGATGATCGCCGTCCTGCCAGAAGTTGTCGATCATGCCGCCGCGTTCAAAACCGGGGGTGGGGATGCGGTCGGTGGCCTGAAGGATTTTCAGCGCCTCGGCCTGGAACTGGCTGAAGCGCGGATCCTGCGACAGGCTGGCAAGGGTTTTCTGATTGCGGGCAATCGCCCAGTCCAGCGCCGCCTTGCCGTCGATGGCGTCGAGGAAGGCGCGCGGATCCGCGGCGCCCTTTGCAATTGCGTTCGGATTGGACGGAGTCTCTTTGGCAACAGTCGTCATCGGGCTCCGCAAGGTCTGTGAAAATGAAGGCGTGGCGCACGCTGCGAGAGTCAGCGCAGAGGTGACATATAGGGATTTAAGGAAATTATGCACGACGGCCCCCGCTTTTCGATAAATGCTGACATTTGAAACTAATGGGTTTTCATCGGCTGGCAAGGGGCGCGGCGTCAAAACATCCCTGGAGCATGTCAATAAAAGTACTTTACAAAATAAAGTTCTTTGGTATTTTGGATTCAGCTGTTCACAGAGGAACCTGTCATGTCCAATTCGACTCTTCACGACGATATCGCCTATATGAAATCCCTGGCCGAAGACGGCTCCCGTTCGGTCGTCAATGGCGGGGTCCTGTTCTGGGCCGGTCTTGTTTTCGGTCTGGCATCCGTCGCCCAATATGGCGTTGAGGCAGGCATCGTTCTTCAGGGCAATCCGTGGTATCCGCTTGCAATCTGGCTGACTGCCGGCGTCGTCTTCGGCCTGACCTTTTTCCTGCCGATGAACCGTTTAAGGGCCCCGGCCCATCCCGCCAGTAAAGCGGTCAATTCTGTCTGGGCGGCCATTGGCCTAGCCATTGCCGCGCTTGGCATCTGCATGACGGCGGCTGGCGTTCGCGTACAGTCTGTCGAAACGATGACGGCGCTGATCGCACCAACCATCCTGATCCTGTACGGCATCGGCTGGTGGGTTGCGGCGGTGATGTCGGGACAGGGCTGGCTAAAGCTGGTTTGCGCCGGCTGCTTCGTGGCCGCGCCGGCCGTGGCGTTTCTGGCGACACTGCCTGAACAGATGCTGGCCTATGCCGGCTGTCTGGTTCTGTTCGCCGTAGTCCCGGGCCTGATCCTGATGCGGTCGGCAAAAGGCTGAGCCATGGACGACTTCAACATCGACGCGATCGACGACGTCATTCATGGACGATTGCGCCTGGGGGTGATGGCCTACCTGTCGACAGCGGGCTCGGCCGATTTCCCCCTGCTGAAGGCCAAGCTCCAGGCTACGGACGGCAATCTGTCGGTGCAGTTGCGCAAGCTGGAAGAGGCCGGATATGTCGTTATCGACAAGGCCTTTGTCGGCAAGAAACCGCAGACCATGGTCACGCTGACGGCCGAAGGACGCAAGGCCTATATTGCTTATCTTGATGCCATGAAGAAGCTGATTGCCGACTCGGGGCTTTAAAAGACGCGATGTTAGCGAAAACCGCTGACACTTTTCCGCACATCGCTTGGCCTTCACGGCAAAGATATTTGCAAATGAAACCAAATCCATGGCATCATCGTTCCCGGAGGATGCCATGGATCAAGTCGTTTCGGAAAAGCACGGTGTGGTGGGCGGCTATGTCCCCGAGCGGCCGGACTGGACGATAGACCAGAACTGGCAGGCCTATACCGCGGAAGAGCACGGAGTATGGCGGACCCTGTTCGAACGCCAGATGGCGCTGATGCCGGGGCGTGCGTGCCAGGCCTATCTCGATGGCTTGCGTGACCTGCCGATAGATGCGGACAAAATTCCTGATTTCGAGAAGTTAAGCGACGTTTTGATGCGTCGCACAGGCTGGCAGGTCGTGGCGGTACCTGGAATGGTGCCGAACGACGTCTTCTTCGAGCACCTGGCCAACCGCCGTTTTCCGGCCGGGCAGTTTATCCGCAAAGCCCATGAGCTGGATTACCTCCAGGAACCGGACGTGTTTCACGATGTCTTCGGTCACGTGCCGATGATGATGAACCCGGTCATGGCGGATTTCATGCAGGCCTATGGCGAGGGCGGCCGGCGCGCCGGACGAATGGGAGAGCTGGATCGGCTGGCCAGGCTTTACTGGTACACGGTCGAGTTTGGACTGGTCGAGGAGGCGGGCGCTGTGCGGATTTTCGGCGCTGGTATTCTTTCGTCGTTTTCGGAAACGCGGTTTGCCCTGGAAGACGCGTCACCGAACCGTATCGGCTTTGACCTTAAGCGCGTGATGCGGACATTGTACCGGATCGATGATTTCCAGGAGAGCTATTTCGTCCTGCCGTCGATCGACAGCTTGTTCGACCTGGCGCGGACGGATTTTGCTCCGATCTATGAGGCCCTGCACGATGAGCGCGACCTGGCGGCGTCCGAGGTGATCGAGGGCGACCGGGTGTTTACACGCGGAACGGGGCAACGAACGCGGTAGCGTTTCGGGGCGTGGGGTCGCGGACCCCACGCCCCGAAACATTACTTCGTCGTTTCCGCCTTCCTGGCGTAAAACTCCGACAGCACCTTGAACGCCATCTTCCGCTGGCCGGTTTCCGACACCACGCCCTTGCGGTTCCAGCCCTTCTGATAGATGTGCTGGCGGCGCGGCGAGCGGAAGTCCTTCAAAATCCAGGGTGACAGGCCGCTCAGGAACGGAATCTTGTCCGCCATGGCCAGGGTGTTTGTATAAAAGAGCGCCTGGTACTCTTCGCTGAAGCGCGGCTTGGCGGCAGCGTCGTGGAAACCGAACTGCGCATCGGCGCCGAACTCCGACAGGATCAGCGGCTTGTTAAACTGACTGCGCCAGGTCGTCGCCGGCACGTCCTCGATCTTGTCGTTGCCGTACCAGCCGTTATAGGTGTTGATCGCCATGACGTCGAGCGACGCCACCAGCGGATCTTCGATATGCATGTCGATATGGCCATCGACAATCTGACGTTCGGTTATCAGCGCGGCACTGACCAGACGTGTCCCGTCAAGCGCACGCGTATCATCGGCCAGGCGTTTCAGGAAAGCCGTGCGTGGCTCGGTGATCGGCGTTTCATTGCCGACGCTCCAGATGACCACCGAGGCCCGGTTGCGATCGCGCAGGATGTTTTCGGCCTGCATCTTGCGTGCGACCATAAGCGTTTCCGGCCGTGCGAAGTTGACGGTCCAGTAGACCGGGATCTCGCTCCACACCAGAAGCCCCATCTCATCGGCCATGCGCGTCGTCACCTCCGAATGCGGATAGTGCGACAGCCGGACATAGTTGCCGTTCAGCCCGTACTTGATCTCACTCAGCAGGGCGCGCGATGCTTCCGGCGTGATGATCCGCGCCGGGTTCAGGCCGAACTCTTCCTCGTGCAACGAAATACCGCGCAAAAAGACCGGCTTGCCGTTGAGCACGATCTGCGTGCCCTTGACCTCGATGGTGCGAAAGCCGATCCGGTCTTTGAGCGTGTCAGCGCCGGCCTTGATCGTGATATTATAGAGCGTCGGCGTTTCGGGCGACCACAGCTTGAGCCCCCGCGGCGCTCTGGCGCTTAAGGACAGCTGACCATCGGCATTGGTCGTGCCCTTGAGCGTAAGGTTCAAGCCTTCGACGGCCACTTCCACAGCTTGATTGGCCTTACCAGGGCCGTCGATGGCGATATCGGCCAGGATGCGGCCGTCCTTCGTATAGCGGATAAAACTGTCGTCGATCCAGGTCTCCGGTGTTTCGACCAACAAAACATCCCGCAGGATGCCGCCATAGGTTTCCCAGTCGGTAACCGTCGGCGGCACCGTGTCGGCGTTGCGCACGGAGTCGACGGCGACGACCAGGTTGTTGTCCGTGTCGCGGAGCGCATCGGTGACGTCGAAGGCAAACGGCGTAAACCCGCCCTCGTGCTGGCCGATCATCTGGCCGTTCAGGTAAATGCTTGCCTTGTAGTCGACGGCGCCGAAGCGCAGGAAGACGCGCTTGCCCGGCTCCCTTGGCTTGCGGTCGAAGCTCTTCTGGTACCAGACAAGGCCATTATAGTAACGCATTTCCGCGCTGTGACCGATCCAGGATGAAGGAATCTGGGCTTCGGGTGAACGCCGCAAATCATACTCGAACAATGCGTTGGGGTTTTCCTTCGACGTCTTCTCGACATTTGTATCGGAGCCGCGGGCATGACGGGGATTGACCGGACGCCCCATGAAATCCGCCTGGCCGTCGCGATAAGGATCGACCGAATAGTGCCAGGGACCGGACAGGTTCTGGCTGTCGCGGCGGTCGGCATTGACCAGCACATGCTCAGGAACAATGGATTGCAATTCGGGGGCGTTGGCCGGTGCGGCGGGGCCTGCGGTTGCGGGTAAGGCGAGGAGGGCCGACAGCGCCACGGCGCCCAGCATGTGTTTCAGCATTGCGTGATCTCCCTTTTTGCGCGCACCTTAGCGGTATAGAATTGGCCTGACAACTTTCGGCGCACGATTTTGTGCCGGGACAACCAATTTGTTTTGTCCTATCCTGACGCTACCAAGGAGACATGCCATTCCCAAACTCTCTCCGGACCGGATAAACGCGCTGGCCAGCGACCTGCCCGAATGGACAAGCGACGGCGTAGCCTTGTCGCGCGAGCTGATATTCAAGGATTTCCGGCACGCCTTTGCCTTTATGACCGAAGTGGCGCGCACGGCGGACGAGATGGATCATCACCCGGAATGGTCGAACGTTTACAACAGGGTGTCGATCCGCCTGACAACACATGATGCTGCCGGGCTGACGGAAAAAGACGTCACTCTGGCGCGGAATGTCGATGCTGCGGCATTGAAACACATCGGCGAAAAATAGTAAGGAATGCGGTAGCTTAGTGCCATTGGTAACGTTTGTAAGGCACGACCTCCATATTTAATTTTTATTTTTGCGACCCTACATCCTGTAGTCTACACCCGTCCGGCAACAATCGGGCGGGTTTTGCCACCAGAGAGGACCACGAGTCACACACATGCTCGAGAAGAAGAACACGATCCTGATTGTGGATGACGAGGAAGAAATCCGCAAAATGCTCAGCATCTTTCTTGATGCCGCGGATTTCAAGGTCTGCGAGTGCGACAGTGGCAAACAGGCCTTGCGGCTTTCGGCTTCGGTGCGTCCTGACCTGATCCTGCTCGACCTCGGCCTGCCCGATATCGACGGCAAGGAAGTCATCACGAAGATTCGCGAGTGGTCGAACGTGCCGATCGTCGTGCTGACGGCGCGCTCGGAAGATTCCGACGCCGCGCCGGCGCTCAATACGGGCGCCGATGACTATGTCACCAAGCCGTTCTCGGCCGAAGTCCTGCTGGCGCGCATCCACGCCAACCTGCGCAAGTCGGCGGTCAAGGAGGTCGGCGAGCCCGAAATCATCCATGGCCCCATTCGTATGGACCTGGTGCGCCACGAAGTCTTTATCGATGGCGAGCGCGTAGGGTTCACGCCCAAGGAATACGACCTGTTGCGCTACTTCCTGGTCAATCGCGGCCGCATGCTGACCCACAAGCAGATTCTGAAAGAGGTTTGGGGGCCAGCGCACCTGGAAGACACCCAGTACCTGCGCGTCTATATCGGCCAGGTTCGCGACAAATTGGAAACCCGTGAGGGGCTCGGCAAGTCCATCGTCTCGGAGTCGGGTATCGGCTACCGCATGGATCTGGTCGAGTAGGTTCAAAAACATTATGGTGGGTTTTAAAGGCGCCGGTCTGATTGTTATCAGATCGGCGCCTTAGTTTTGTCCGGACGCGGCCGTTTTATTCCATTCTTACGGGAAGTCCTGAACTCGTCTTTGTATATTTATGGAGGCGTGCATAGGATCAAGAAGATCGGTAAACGCCGGTACCTATTGGTCCAGTCCATTCAGGAGAATGTCATGCTTAACTGGATAGTCACCTTCTTTATACTTGCCGTGGCTGCGGCGTTCCTGGGTTTTACGGGGCTGGCCGGCACTTTCGCGGATATCGCCAAGTTTATTGCCATTATCTTTGTCGTCCTGTTTATCGCAAGCCTTGTTTACAGGATGATTACCGGCAGGAGTGCGAACCCGCCACTATAACGAAAAGGCATAGATTGTGGGCCTAAACCGCTTTCCCAGCCCACCTCTTCCCTTTTCAATATAAAAGCCTCGTGCTGCAAAGGACGAGGCTTTTATATTGCAGGATGGGGCTAAGTCCCGAACCGGCTCAACCGGGCCGATGATCCCTGTAGAACAGTGTAAACACAGCCCCGCCTTCGGGGTGGTTGTTCAGCTCGATGCGGCCATCGAGCAGCTTCATGATGTGGCGGCAGATGGTCAGGCCCAGCCCCGTGCCGGCATTCTGCTGGTCCGACCGTTGCAGGCGGGTATACTTGTCGAAGACCAGGGCCTGCTTGTCCTGGGGAATGCCGTCGCCATGATCGCGGATACGGACAAAACCCTCGGCGCCCGTTACCCCATGTTCGATTTCAACAAAGGGCTCGGATGTATTGTACTTGCGCACGCCATGCTTGAACGCGTTGTGCAGCACCAACCCGACAGCGCGGCTGCCCAGCATCGGATCGGTAAAGATTTCGTCGCGCTCGCCGACCTGGCGGACTTCCAGCTCCCCACGCGCCTTCAACGGCCCCAGGCGCGACAGGCTGTCCTGGATCAGCTGCCCCATCCGGCAGGCCTCGAAGCGCGGCTTGACCGCTGCGGCCTCGAATTTGGCCATGTCGAGAATGTTGGTGATGAAATAGTCGAGACGAAACGCTTCGGTCAGGGCGGAGCTGATCAGCGACCGCCGCTTTTCCTCAGGCAGCCTGTCGTAAAGCATGGTCATGACTTCCAGTGACCCGATGATCGTCGCCAGTGGCGTTTTCAGGTCATGCGATACCGACGACAGCATCTGCCTGTGCAGGTACTCACGCATCTCATCGTGAGAAAGAGATGACAGGTCGTCGGGAGTCATGGGCAAAATCATATCAGACAAAAAGAGTGCGAACAAATGGCTTTACGGGAAGGGGGAGTCCGACCTGACCGTCCGACTCCCCCTCAATTGATGCCCATACAGCCATTTGCTGCTACGGGAAATATGTGATCACTTACGGGTCGCGCTTTTCGGCCTTCTCCTGCTGCTTTTGCTTGTCGCGCGCAGCCTTTATATCGGCCGACGTTTCCGACGCGGCTTCACGCGCCTCCTTGCCGACCTTGGACATGGCCGATTCCGCGGCATCGCCGGCATTCTCAAGAGCATCTTCGGCCTTGGCCAAAGGCGACGATTCGCTAAACTCCGCTGCGGCACTTTCGACGACAACCGGAACAGCGTCGATCGCCTCACCCACCTTCTCACCCGTCGTGCGGCCATCCGTACGATTAAGGAAGACCGACGCGCCGGCAATCACGACGACGAGAATCAGGATGACAACAATTATTCTCGCGATGGTGCTCATTACCTAGTCGTCGATATGTTCGGCAATATGTTGAAAGACAGCCAGGTCTTCGTCTTCTTCCTGAGGGTCGAAGAGTTCGGGCGGCAAGTCTTCCTCGTAGAACTCGCCGTCGTAACGCACCTGATGGATGTAGTCGGGCCTATGGCCGGGAACGGGATGAGGGTTGGGAAAAGCCATAGGAAACTCCAGACTCAGCCGACCTGCGACCTTGAGGTTTCAGGATGGGCGATTTCAGGGCGGTCGATGGGCGGGATATCAGGCAGCACGTCAGGATTGCCTTCCGGTGCTGGCGATGGGTTGACTTCGGGCGCGCCCGGTTCTCCGGGTTCGATCTCGGGGTTGGGTGGATCGTTCGGACCGCTAGAGGTGCTGAATGTCGTTTGCGCGGCCGGAATAAGCGTATTCAGACGGCGAAGGGCCTGACTCAGATCGTCGGTGTGGCGCTGCTGCGACGGGCTTGCGACGTTGCCGCCTTCGCCTTCCAACCGCAGGAATTCATCGAGCGCCAGGGACAGCTCACGCTGGGCTTCGCTAAGCGCGCCACCGGCATTTTCCGACAGCTTGCGCGCCGCATCCAGGCCGGTGAGGTAGTCATCGGTCCATTTGCTGACCTGCGCCAGATGACCGGCAGCTTCGGGCTTGAGGCGGCTCGTGCTGTTCATGATCCGCTTGAGGTCGCGCGCAACCTTGTGAACGGCGTCGATCTGGCTCGTGTCCATGGTGACCTGGCCTGCCGCGGGCGCAGCTTCGACAGCCGGCCTGGGCGCGGTGGCCAGGGACGGCTGATGCAGCCCGCTGTCCGGTTTGACCTTGAAATTGAGTTCGTCGGCCATGATGGCGTGTCCTCTGAGATGTGATCTCAGACTTCAAAAAAGACTGAGGGTTTCAAAACGATAGGTCAAAGGCTGCAAAGGCTCAGTGCCGTTCGCCGGGAACGGCTGTAAGCGCAGTGTAAGCCTTGATGTTTTAGGGTTTGCGGCCGTTCAAATTGCCGGGAGGCGTCATCACAAGGCGGCGGATAGCGCATGAGAAACGGCCACCCCAAGGATGGCCGCTCCAGTTATCGAGACAAATTCAGGTGGCGCTCGACCGCGCCAGATCATCGCCGCGTCGGCCTTCGGCCTTCTTGCGCTTGAGCCCCTTGACAAAGGAGGCAAGGGCAACGGCGGCAAGGCCAACGGTTGCGACGGCGCTGAGACCCGGCGCCACCCGGCGGACAAATGGTGTGTTGACCAGTGCCGCGGCAGTCATAAGCGTGGGCGACGCCGGGGTCTTGGTCAGGGCCTGTGTGAAGGGCAAGAGGCTGAGAACCCGGGTCGAGCCGTAAAGCAGGGTGTGTTTCATGGCGTGCTCCTATAAGCGATGCGCGGAAACGAAATGCGGCGTAGCCGGGAGTCCAAGCCGTTTTCCGCGCGGACATTGCGACAAGACTGAATGGAGCAAGCCTATATCCGGCCGTATAAGAATGGCGTTGGATTGGCAGCCGGCAGTATCAAAAAGCACGTTATACGGTTGACGGAAGGGTCTGGCTGGGAGGACACTGAGGCGGGGAGGCCGCAACCCGAAAGGCATCGATATGACCGTCGCAACACGCCGCTTGTTTACCTCGTCCCTTGCCGCAGCTACGCTTCTGGCCGCCACGTCCGCGCTCGCGCACCACGGCTGGGACTGGGCCGAAGACAAGCAAAGCCAGATCGACGGCAAGATCGAATCGATCTCAATGGCCCCGCCCCATCCTTCGCTGAAAGTCAAAACCGCCGACGGCAAGACCTGGCAGGTGGACCTCGGCAATCCGAACCAGACGGCGCGCTCCGGCTTCACTGGCGATACCGCCAAGGCCGGCGACGCCATTGCTGTCCTCGGCAATCGTAACAAGGACAAGGCGAAGCTACACATGAAGGCAGTGCGCATCACCCTGGCCGGCAAGAATTACGACATGTACCCTGAACGGATTCAGGCCCATTGAGCACCGACGTTGTCGCGCTGATCGCCGGATGGCCGGGCGCGCAGTGGCTGCGCGCGTCCGGCCTGGCCTATCCGTTCGTCAACTCTGCCCATATCCTGGGGATAGGTCTGCTGCTGGGCGCCATACTGCCGCTGGACCTGAGGCTGCTTGGTCTTTTTAATGCCGTACCGTTGCGGGTGATCGGGCCGTTCCTGTCGCGAGCGGCGGCCGTGGGCATCTGCCTGGCGGTCGTGACCGGGCTCTGGCTGTTTTCGGTCCAGCCAAAAGACTATCTCGGCAATCCTGCCTTTCGCTGGAAGGCCGGGCTGCTGGCGCTGGCGATCGTCAATATCGTCGCCCAGCATCTGGGGCCGCAATACCGGGTGGCTATCAGTGGAGGGCGCATCGGCACAATGGTGCGTGTCCACGCTGCCGTGTCGGCGTGCCTGTGGCTGTCGGTTCTGATCGCCGGCCGATGGATTGGGTTTGTCTGAACCCGGATATCAGCGCAACTGGCCGAGCTTGAGCGCCAGGATGTCGGGCAGTACGGGTTTGGAGATATATTCGTCCATGCCGGCCTGCAGGCAGCGCTCGCGGTCGCCAGCCAGGGCATGGGCTGTCACGCCGATAATGGTGTTGCGATAGCCGCGTCCCGTTGCTTCCTTGGCAGCTTCCAGGTCGCGGATCCAGCGCGTGGTTTCCAGTCCGTCCATGCCCTGCATCTGCACGTCCATCAGGATGGCGTAGTGCGGACCCCCGGCGGCCTTGATGATGTCGATCGCCTCCGTGCCCGACATGGCCGAGACCGTGTCGTAGCCAAGCTCCTCCAGCATCAGGCTGAGCACCATGATGTTAGGCGCGTAGTCCTCGACGATCAGCACGCACGGCCGGCCGTTCTCGCCGGTAATCGGCTTGAAGGCGCGGCGCTGATTGTAAAGCGAATTCAGGCTGGCCGGCAGTGGGCGGACATTTCCAACCGGCGCGACCACCGGCTCTTCGCCACTGGCGCGGTCCTGGTTGAGGGTTACCTTGAACACCGAGCCCTGGCCCTGGCTGCTTTCGACGCGGATGGCGCCGCCCATAAGCTCGACCAGTGAGCGCGCGATGGACAGTCCCAGTCCGGATCCGCCGAAACGGCGGGTAATGGTCTCGTCGGCCTGGGTGAACTTGTCGAAGATCAGCGGCAGTTTCTCGGCAGGGATACCGATGCCGGTATCGCGCACCGAAAGGTTCAGCGTCACGGCGTCGTCGCCGCAGGCCTGCGTTTCGGCGGTAATGACAATCTCGCCTTCATCGGTAAATTTCAGCGCATTGCTGACCAGGTTCATCAGGACCTGCTGCAGACGGGTCCGGTCGCCCATCAGCACGTCGCCATGGGTACGGTCGTCGAGAATCAGGCGCAGGTTTTTGCGTCCGGCGTCCGGCTCGAACATCAGGTGGATGTCCTTGAGGATTTCGGCGGGCTCGTAGCGGATGCTTTCCAGGGCGATTCGGTCGTCCTCGATGCGGCTGATGTCGAGCAGGTCGTTGATCAGCTTGAGCAGCAGGTCGGCATTGGTGCGCAGGGTCTCGACGATCTTCTTCTGGTCGTCGTTGAGCGGCGATTTGGCCAGCACGGTGGCAAGGCCCGTGACGACGTTCATCGGCGTCCGGATCTCATGGCTCATGGTGGCCAGGAAGCGGCTCTTGGCTTCGCTGGCCTGCTCGGCGCGTTCCTTGGCCTGCAAGAGTTCTTCGCGCTGACGGGCGTTTTCGCGCAGCAGCCGTTCCTTGGTGTAGGCCGCCTGCATGATGGCCGGCAGGAGGTCAAGATAGGTCTGGTTGACATCCTTGACGGCGTAGTCGGCGGCGCCTCGCTGCAGGGCTTCCAGGGCGATGCGCTCATCACCGCCCACCGTCAGGATGACAGCCGGCGGCGACCCCGGCACCTTGCCCAGCCGTTCGAGGAGTTCCAGGCCACTCATGCCGGGCAGATTGTAATCGACGAGCAGGAGATCGTACGCCTTGCCGTCGCGCATGATCAGGTCCAGCGCTTTTTCCGCCGTTTCAACCGTATCGACCGCCAGACCCGCCCGATCCATCCGCCTTTGCAGCAGGCGCGCCAGTGCGGCGTCGTCTTCGACATACAGAATTTGCTGCATGCCGGACAACGGATGGGATTGCGGATCTATTTCGGCGTCAAGCGGCATGAGAATCAGTCGTTGATATGGGGTACGCGAACTATGGTCATCATAAGGCCGAGTTTCTGGATTGCTTCAGAAAACTCATCGTACCCCACCGGTTTGTTCATGAAAACATTGCAGCCCAGCGCATAACAGCGGTCTATGTCCTTCGGGCTGTCGGTGGTTGTCAGGACGATGACCGGCATGCGGCGGGTGGTTTCAGAGGCCTTCAGGTGCCTGAGGATTTCAAATCCGTCGATATCGGGCAGGTTCAGGTCCAGTACGGCCACCATCTTGTCGTAATGGCGTTCGGGCTGGTCCGGGCCGAAGAAGTAGTCCATGGCGGCGCGTCCGGACTCGAGGTGTTCGATGGCGTTCTGAACGCCGCTGCGTTTGAGGTTGCGGCGTATCAGGCTGGCATGGCCGGCATCGTCTTCGACGAGGACGAGCGAGAAGGGTTCCGAAAACGGCGTGATCATACAAAGGTCCTAACTCGCCAGGGCACGGGACGTCTCAGGTGACGGCTCGGCGTTGGCTGCGGCGGGGATTTTCTTCGGAAGGCTGAAATAGAATGTCGTGCCGACGTCCACGGTCGACTCGAACCAGATGGCGCCCGACATCTTGCGAAGCGTCGCCTTGACGAAAGCCATGCCGAGGCCCAGGCCCCGGACATCGCCGGTATTACGGGCGCGGCGGAAGATGTGGAAGACCTTCTGGCGATCGTCGGCCTCGATGCCCCGGCCATTGTCGCGAATGGAGAAAATGTATTCGCGGGTGGTTTCCAGGCAGTTGACTTCGATATGTCCCGGGCGGCCGGGCTGGAGATATTTGACGGCGTTGTCCAGCAGGTTGGAAAAGATCTGCTCCAGCGCCACCGGATCGGCGATCAGTTCCGGCAGGTTGCCGACGACGACCTCGACGCCCTTGCCGGTCAGTTCGTAGCTTTGCGCGCCAAGGCATTTGTCGAAGATGGCGCGCGAACTGACGCGCTCTTCGCGATAGACGTACTTGCCGATGCGCGACAGGTCCAGGATGGCGGTCGTCAGCGTGTCCATGCGATCCACCGCCTTGCCGATAAAACCCAGCGACTCCGGAATATCGGCCTTGAGCAGGGCTTCCAGCCGTTTCCAGTTCTGTTCGCCCAGTTCCTTTCTCTTCGGTTCGAGGAGTTCACGCACCTCGTCCACTGCCATGGACAGTTCGTGGCTGAACCCCTTGAGGTTCACCAGCGGCGAACGCATGTCATGGGACGTGATGTAGGTGAAGGCTTCCATATCGGCGTGAAGCTGCTTGTACTCTTCTTCGCGTTCCTTCTGCTCGGTGATGTCGGTGTGGGTGCCGATCAGGGTGCGGATCTGACCGAACTTGTCCCAGGTGCCGACGCCGCGCGACAGCACCCACCGCCAGGTTCCGTCCTTGTGCTTCATGCGGAAGACGCTGGCATAGACCGGCGATTGCCGCATGATGTACTGGCGCCGCACTTCAAGGACCTTGGGCAGGTCGTCGGCGTGGATCAGGCTCATGACCGCGTCGATCGTGTCGGCGATCTCGTCCTCGCCATAGCCCAGCATCGCCTTGAATTCACGCGAGGCGTAGAAGCTTTCGCTGACGAAATTGAGTTCGTACAGGCCGTCGTTTATGCCATTCATGACCGTCCGGAAGCGCAGCTCGGCCTTGCGGCTCTCGTCCTCGAAAGCCTGGTTCTCGGTCTCCAGCTTGATGATCGTGATCGTACCTATCAGCACGATTCCGATGCCGATGATGGCGCCAATGACAAGGATATAGATGAAGTTGGCCTTTTGCGACTCGACCTGCTTGACGTGGGCCTTGAGGCTGGCCAGGCGCATGGCGACGCTGTCGTCCAGCCGTCCGCGCAGACCGTCCATGGCGTCCTTTTGCCTGGCCAGGTCGGCAACGGATACCGCCCCACGGCCATGCGTCCTGACAGCAGCAATCTGTCGTTCATAGGTTTTTTGAATGTCGTCGATCGAATCCAGCCAGACATTGGTCTGGGCGAAGAAGGACTTTTCCCGATAGGTGACGTTGCGCAAGGTGACGACCTGGGCGCGTAAGCGGGCGCCGGCCTCGCTGTAGGGCTTCAGAAAGCGTTCGTCTCCGGACAGGATATAGCCCCGCACGCCGTTTTCCATCTCCAGCGTGCCGATGTAGATATTCCGCGTCTGGCCGATGGTCTCGTACTGGTAGATGGTGTCGGCGTTGAGGTCCTCGACCTTCTGGTACTGGCTGTGAATGATCATGGTAAAGGCGCACAGCGCGATCGACACGATGCTGAAGAAGGCCAGATAGATGTGCTTGACGTTAATGCCCCAGGGTAACCACATCGTTTCGGCCGTTGATGATGCCTTCTGCCCATATTATTCCAGATACCCGTTCAATGGCCCACTGGAATTCGGCGGCATGCCGAAAAAAACGGGCCTTCTGGAACCCGAACGTGGACGCTAGCGCGCGCAATCAAAAGCGGCAATAAGTGACAGGGTGTAAAAAATAAAAAACCCGTAAGAGCGGGCGCTCTCACGGGCAGTTGGCAGGCCGGGGGAGAAATAAGTAAGGTGATAAGCCGAAAATCCGCAGGATCTTCGGCTGTATATATTAGCGGCGGGTAAGCAGTGCGCCGAGAATGAAGCCTGCACCGAGGGCAATTGCGCTGGAGCGGATCGGGTTGGATTTGATCTCGGCCTCGACATTCTGAGACAGGCGGGACGTCTGGTCGACCGTCTTGTCCAGCAGGCCGCGGACCTTCTGGCCGGCTTCGCTGGCATAGTCCGAAACAGTGTTGAGGGCTTCCTTGCTTTCGCTCGCCGCGTCCTGCGCGGCGTTGCGCAGATCATTCTCGGCGGACGCCTTGGTAACATTGGCGGCGGCTTTGGTGGCGGAGGAAAGCATTGAGGGACTCCTGTCGTCTAATGAAAACGGTTCAGTGATGTCGGGGAGAAAAATGGGTGTCGCGTTCACGGAGGCCTTAGTCTGAGGTCTTAGGCTAGGGGGGGGCGATGAAGAGCCCCAGGCCGGCGTCCGTGAACGCGATAATGTTAGACTATAGACCGAACCCTCAAAGGGCCATGCGCCGCGGCGGCAGTGAAAATAAAATAACCATAAGGGAGCGGCCCCGGTTTCATTCGCAATTTTCCAGCCCGTTGCCGGGCAATGGTTTGCAGGTTTTGTCTTACCCCATATTTACCCGGGCCCGTTCGATGTGGTGCGTCAATTTTATGCGCAGCCTGATAGGTTCGGAACGATCGCGAACAGCGATGGATTTTAGTCCGTTTTCCGCGATTTGCCGCATTGTTCGCGGCATATCGCTCTCACCAGAGGAGATCACAATGTCGATCAAGTCGAGCATCAAGGAAACCGCCGGCGCCGCCGAAGAAGAACTGGGCGAAGCTGTGCATAACGAAAAGATGGCCGAGAAGGGCCGTCGTATGCGCAATGAAGGCCGCGTCGGCAACGGCAAGATGCCGAAGGTAACCAAGGTGGGTTCCGAAAAGCCGTAGGCCTTGAATACAGACAAAAAAAGCCTCCCGGCGTAAACCGGGAGGCTTTTTTTATGGGACGCTGGAAATATGGCTGGCCTTGAAATACCGGCATCGTAGCTGGTGTGTGCAACAGCCACGTGACACCCTAGACCCCCAGATGCGCCAGCAGGTCGCTGATCTTGATCGAGGCGAAGTGGATGCTGGAATCGGCCACGCCATAGGGCATGAACAGCCAGTCCCCGACCTTCATCGCGCCGCAGGTATAGATGACGTTGGGCACATAGCCTTCGCGATTGTCCTCCGACGGCGACAACAGCGGCGTCTGCGAGCGCGCGATGACCTTGCGCGGATCGTCCTTGTCGAGCAGGGCCGCGCCCAGCGAATAGCGCCGCACGGGGCCGACGCCGTGGGTCAGGACCAGCCAGCCTTCGTCAAGTTCGATCGGCGAGCCGCAATTGCCCATCTGGACCAGTTCCCACGGATATTCGGGACCAAGTATGCGTTCGCCATTGTTCCAGATCAGCCGGTCGTCGCTTTCCAGGTAGAACAGGCTTTCGTGGTCCAGACGCGTGATCGCGGCATAGCGGCCGTGCAGCCGGCGTGGGAACAAGGCCAGGCCCTTGTGGTTGGCCGCGGCGCCACGGAACGGGATCAGCCTGAAGCTGCGGAAATCGCTGGTTTCAAAACACTCGCAGGCGATTTCGCGACCGTTATAGGCGGTATAGCTGCCAAGATAGATCTGGCTGCCGTCTTCCTCGGTAAATTTGACCATGCGCAGGTCTTCCAGGCCGTTGGTCTGGGAGCGCGTCACGGGGAAGAGGACGGTTTCGGATACCGGGCATGCCTGATGGCTGTGGACCGTAATGGCGCCGTCATAGGGCAATGGATCCTTCGGCTTGGCCGCCACCGCGAAATCCGTTTCCGGCTTCAGTTCGATCGATCCATCGGCGTGGAAGACGCCCTCACGGAAGGAGATCGTCGAAATATGGCCTTCGCCGACCGTCCGCGTCGACAGGATGAAATTGACCGATCCGTTGCCGGCCCCGGTCTGGTCCGGGTGGACGACGATGGACGGGTTCATGACCGCCGCTGCCTGGTAGCTGTATTCATGGCTGAAATAGGCGCCGATGAGGGCGCGGTGGTCCTCGTCGATGGCCTCCATGCCGCCGTTGATCGCCTGAATCTGGTTGAACCGTTCCAGGAAGATGCCGCGTGTCTGCCAGTGACGGCCCGTAAAGTCGCGATTGACCTCTTCCATGACCGTCCGCACCTGTTCGGCCGACATGGCGATGATCGACTCGCATATGCGGGTCACGCGTGACATGGCGCCCTTGGCGCTGTCGCGTGCGCTGCTGGCGATCGCGAAGGGCAGGATGACCACCCTTTCCGGATTGGCCCTCAGCATCAGGGGGCTTTGCAGCATGTCCACATGGGTTGATTTCGTCAGCTTCGCACCGCCGTCCATAAATATTATCCCTCTCCAAGCAGTCTAGGCACCACGACTGTAAGCCGTGATGCCTGACCTGTCATTGATGCTCTGGCTGCGGCATTCAGGCTTCGGAATGCGCCAGCTGTTTTGTCCCGGTCTTGATCCCGGCCTGAGTCTCCTTCGGAGCATTCGCAATTCCCATCTTCAGCTCCGTTTTCAAAGCTGTCCAGCTGAGATGATAGGCCAGGATCGATTCCGCACCCTGGTTCTCATTGCAGCCGTTGATGGTCAGGCCATCAAAACAGCCGCCATCGGCTGTAACGGTCGCCACACTGTGGCTATTCTTGCCTTCGAACCAGGCCCAGGCACGCAGGGCTTCCTCGCGCCATTCCGGTTCGCCGGTCACGCGCCACGCCGTCAGGCAGGCTTCGATGCTGGCGATGACTTCCAGTGGCTGCTGGTCGTAGAGCGGGTGGACCTCGCCGTCCTCCTTGAACCGGGACGTCGGAACCGGCAGAAAGCAGCCCTTTACCGGCACGGTCTGTTGCGCCATCAGCCAGCCCAGCGACGCCAGGCCATCGCGCAGCAACTGGCTGTCGGACAAGAACTGGCCGGCGAGGATCAGGCCGTCGCTCAGGCGCGCATTGTCATAGGACAGGGTGGGCTCGAACCAAAGGCGGTCGGGCTTTGCCGCCTCCTTGTAATAGGTGTGCAGCGTGCGGCCGAGATCGCGAATGGCGGCCTGGAGTTCCTGCGGCTGGCCGATAACGCCGAAGGCGCGTATCAGGGTCTTAAGCACCACGGCCCGCGACCGCATCGAATTCCACGTCAGTGCGCGCGGCCACACCCTCTGGCCCAGCTCAACGGCCCAGTTGCGCAGATCGGCCGGCAGGTCGGAGCGCGCGACATCGACCAGGGCTTCGAAGGTGCGGGCGCAGCAGTCGTTCGAACCGCCATCGTCGAGCCATTGCCTGTCGAAGCCCATGAAGTTGCGGAAGCGGCCGGTGTCCGGGTTCCAGGCGTGGTTGACGAAGCCGGCGTAGACGTAGGCCAGTTGCAGTTGACGGTGATCGAGCTTGCCGAGACTGGACTGGCGGGCCACGAGGCCGAGCGCGCGGCAGTTGTCGTCGGTGCAGTAACCGTGCGTCCGATCCGGCAGCCGGTACTTGCCATGCTGATACATGCCCGTGTCATCGGTCATGCGCAGGATGGCATCCCAGGCCGGGCGCTGGGCGGTAAAGCCGGTGGTCGACTCGGCCGGCTTGCGATCTTTTTTCACGTCGTCTTCGGCGCGCGCGATATAGGCCTGCGCGACCGCTGACCAGCGCGAGGACAGGCCATACATGTAGGCTTTCCGCGACATGGCCTCACGCTTGCTGTCGGATTCCATCAGTTCGGAAATGGCCCTGGCGAATTTTTGGCTGTCATGGAACGGGCACAGGACGCCGACGCCGTTCGCCAGGGCTTCCTGGGCGTGCCAGTAGGGCGTAGAGACCACGGGGCGGCCAAGCGCAATGGCGTAGGACAGGGTGCCCGAGGTGATCTGCGTTTCGGTCAGGTAGGGCGTCACATAGACGTCCGTCGCCTGAAGGATATCGACCAGGTCGTTGTCGTTGACGAAGGTGTTGATGAAGCGGATGTGGGTCTCGACACCCAGCTCACGCGCCATGGCTTTCAGGCTGTCGCGGTACTTTTCACCCTCATGACGGATCAGGTGCGGATGGGTGGCGCCGACGACGAGATACACCAGGTCCGGCGTGCCGCGCACCACTTCCGGAAGTGCGGAAATGACCGTTTCGATGCCCTTGTTGGGCGACAGAAGGCCGAAGGTCGTCAGGACCTTCTTGCCTGTCAGGCCATGATGCGCCTTGAAGGCTTCCGTGTCCTGCAACGGCCGCGACGGTGCGCCGTGCGGCACGATGGCGATCTTCGACTCCGGCACGCCATAAACGCGCTTGAGGATATCGGCGCCCTTGCGCGCCATGGTCACCAGCGTCGAGGAGACACGGATCAGCCCGTCCATGACGCGCTTTTGTTCCTCATTCGGCGTTTCCAGGATGGTGTGCAGCGTGGTGACGACCGGCATGTGCAGGCGCTCCAGGCAGTCGAGCAGATAGGCGCCCGACGGACCACCATAGATGCCGAACTCGTGCTGGACGAAAAGCACCTGGGTGCCTGAGGCATTCAGCTCGTCGGCCAGCCGGATATAGGCTTCGGCTTCGTTCTGGGGGATTTGCTTCGTGACCTCGGGCGGGTAGTCGTAGGTGTTTCCCGGGTCGTTCATGGCGATGACGTCCCAGCGGGCGCCGGGCAGGGCCTTGTGCAGGCAGGCATACATGTCGCGGGTGAAGGTGGCCAGGCCGCACTGGCGTGGTGGGAAGTTGCCGATGATGGCCGTTCGGGTAAGCGTCGAACCTGTGCTCTGAGCCTTGGCGATCTGGGGGATGTCGGCGACCGTGAAGTCTTCACCCTGGGATGTGAACGTCGTGGCTTCGAGCATTGTGACCTCTGAAAAAAGGCCGCGCGAACCTCGGGAGGGAAAGTATCATCCTCACCTGCCGGACCGGCGGGAAACTAAGGGAGAGAGGGCGCGAAGGCATGCGCCGCTTCGCATTGCACAATGTCCGGCGGCGGATAAAGAATCAGTAGGAAAAACAGTAAACGCGGTAAGCCGTGCATGATCTGTGGCGATCTTGTGGCATTCTCAAGCGAACGTGATGGTTCGCGTGCGGCGCGTGATCATCGAACCGCTTGTCTCAGGAGGCGCTCAGATCGTTTCCCATTTGCCGGAAGCTTCCGAGCGGAACAGGGCGTCGATGATGCGCATGTTGGCGCGGGCGTCGTTCATGTCGTAGGGCAGGGGGATTTCCCCCAGGATGGCGCGCGAGAAGTCTTCGGTAATGCGCGTGTACTGATCGGACAGGTCCATGACGTGGTGCTTCGCCGTGGCGCCCGTCAGCGACTCGCCGTTATCGATGAAGAAGACATTGGGCTCGTCCGGCTGGGCATTGTAGGGCACGGGAATGGTCAGCCGCGCGTCGGGTCCCCAGATGGTGAGCTGTTGGGCGCGCGCCAGTTGCGTCGACACGGAAAAGGTCAGGTGCCGGCCGCCGCCGAAGTCGAGCATGCCGCCGGTGACCACGTCCGTGCCCCACTCCGGGTGACGGCTGAAGATGGCGATGGCGCGGACCGGGTCGGCTTCGAAGAAGAAGCGCCCGGCGACGATCGGATAACATCCGATGTCCATCAGCCCGCCGCCGCCCCATTCGACCTTGTTGCGGATATTGGCCGGGTCCTGGTTGTTGTAGCTGAAGAAGGACTGGATCATCTGCGGCGCGCCGCCCAATGCGCCATCGCGAACCTGCCTGCGTGCCGCGTTCCACTGCAACGAATGGCGCACCATGAAGGCTTCCATGATGTGCACATGTTTGCTTTGCCCTAACGCTCCGCTGCTTGAGGGCAGGCCTTCGACCTCTTTAAGCTGGTCGATCTCGGCGGCGGTCAGGCTCATCGGTTTTTCGCACAGGACGTGCTTGCCGGCGCGCGCTGCGGCCAGGGTCATCGGCACGTGCAGGTGGTTGGGCAGGGGGTTGTAGATGGCGTCGATGTCCGGATCGGCCAGCAGGTCCTCATAGGAACCGTACGCCTTGTCGATGCCGATGCTGTTCGCCACGCCTTCGGCTGCGGTCAGGTCACGCGACGCGATGGCGGCCACCTCGACATAGGGGCTCTTGCGCATGCCGGGGATGACCTTGGTCACGCCGATACGCGCTGTCGAAAGGATACCCCATTTGACCGTTTTCATGCTTGCAGCCCTCATGATCGAACGAATAGAAAGGCAGATACCGCGCCCCGTCCGGCGCCGCAACCAATTGGAGCCGTCAATGATCACCGAAATCGCCGCCTTGCGCATAGATCCCGCCCGTGCCGGCGAATTCGAAGCGGCGGTGGCGGCAGCGAAGGAACACTTCCGGACGGCGAAGGGCTGCCACGGCATGAGCCTGGAACGTGTCATCGAAACGCCCGGCGCCTATAATCTGCGCGTCCTGTGGGAGACGGTCGAAGCCCACACGGTCGATTTCCGCGGTTCCGAAAACTTCCAGAAGTGGCGCGCCCTGGCCGGTCCGTTCTTTCTTGAGCCGCCCACCGTCGTCCACAGCGAAACCGTCGGCGCCTACTTTTAACCGATAGCCGGACTGGAATTGATGGCCGCTCCGACACAACGCCTTAAGGTCGCCACCGGCTTTGCCAGTGACGCCGGCCCGCGCCCCGACAACCAGGATTTTGCCGCTGCCTATCTCGAAGGGCCGCCGCGTCACCATGGCCTGGTTGCCGCCGTGGCGGACGGGGTCGGCGGCACAAAGGGCGGGCGCGTGGCGGCGGAACTGTCGGTGCGTGCCTTCATCGACGACTATGTCGGCCAGTCGGACGCCCTGCCGCCGCGCAAGACGGTCGCCAAGGCGCTGGAAAGCATCAATCACTGGATCCACGTCCAGGGACAGAAGGACGAAAACCTGCGCGGCATGGCGGCGGTCTTTACCGGCATCGTTATCAAGGGACACCGCCTGCATTGCTTCCACGTCGGCGATACCCGGCTTTACCGCCTGCGCGACGGAGCGATCAGCCAGCTGACGCGCGACCACAAGCCCGAGGGCGCCGAGCAGTCCAACCTGATTACCCGCGCCATCGGCATGGAGGAGGCGGTGCGCATCGACTATCGCATCGATGACGTCCAGGCACACGACCGTCTGCTGCTGACCAGCGACGGTGTCCACGGGCCATTGTCGGCCGATCAGATCGAGGCGATCCTGATCGCGCGCGCCTCGCCGGAAGAAACCGCGCGCAAGCTGGTGTCAGAAGCCCTGGCGCACAATGGCGACGACAATACGACGGCCCTGGTGGTCGATGTTCTCGAGCTGCCGTCGGCGACGCTGGAAGACCTGGACGCCGCCTTTGCCCGGCTGCCGCTTCTGGAGGCGCCGGAGACAGGCGCGGTGGTCGATGACTTTCGGCTGGAGCAGCGCCTGGCCGATGGCGACTACAGCCGGGTCTTTCGTGCGCGCGACCTGAAAGAGGGGCGCGACGTCCTGTTGAAATTCCCGAAGCCCGATACGATCGGTTCGGAACAGTCGGCGCGATCGGTCTTTGCTCGTGAAGCCTGGGTCGCCAGCCGCGTGCAGCATGCCCTGGTCGGCGGAGTACTTACCCTGCCGCCCGGCCGGCAGACGCGGCTCTATATCGCCCAGCCCTTTTACGAGGGCGAAACGCTTGAAAGCAGGCTGTCGCGCAAGGAAAAGGTCACCGTCGAGGCAGGCCTGGACATTGCGACGCGTCTGGCAAAGGCCGTGGCGGCGCTCCACCGGGCCGGCATTGTGCACCGCGACATAAAACCCGAGAACGTCATGTTGTTAAGCGATGGCGGGCTCAAGCTGATCGATCTCGGCGTGGCGCGCCTGATCCATCTCGATCCGGCGGGCGAGGTTGACCATACGCCGGGCACACCGAACTATAAATCGCCTGAACTCTATGACGGCCTGCCGGGCGACGAACGCTCGGACATCTTTGCTCTTGGGGTCAGTCTGTACCGCATGTTCTCGGGCGGCGATTTCCCCTATCCGGACGCGCCGGCCTTCTCCAAGCCCGTTCTGGGGCGGCCTCAGGCCCTGTGGTCCAAACGTCGGGATCTGCCGGCGTGGCTGGAAAACGTCATCCTTACCGCCATTGCTCCGGATCCGGCTGAACGGTTCCAGGACGGCTTCGAAATGGCCTACGCGCTTGAGAACGGCATGCTGTCGACGGCTCCGGCGTCGACGCGCCGCAGCCGGTGGTGGAACGCCGATCCCGTCAAGCTCTGGCAGGGCATTTCGCTTGTCCTGCTTATCGCGCTTCTGGTCGTCGCCGGCATGAAATTCAGCTGACGCTTATCAATATTTGACAGCTCCGAACAAACTGTCTGGCGTATCTTTTATAAACCCGAGGCTAGACTTCGCGGATGCATTATGACGCCCAGCCAGGAGAGCCAGAAATGGACACGAGAGAGAAGATTCTTCCGCGCGGACCGCAGGAAACCGCCGGCCCCGACCCGTCGATCAATCCGGACGCGATTTCTGACAATCCTGGCATCGATGATGCGACGCGCTCTATCTCGGGTCTTGATTACGAAAGCCCGCGGACCCTGGCCTTCAAGGATGACGAACCCGCCGCTGATGTCGGCCAGGAGGTCGGGAAGAAGCCGCTTCTCACCCGTGAACAATGGCAGATCGTCGGCGCCATTGCCGGTGGTGTCGCCGTTGCCGGTATCGCAGGTATTCTCTATGCCCGGTCGCGCCGCCCCGAAAGCCGCGTGGAGCGTTTCGCGCACAAGATCGGCCTGAGCAAGTTCAATCTGTCCAAGCCCGCCTATGGCTATCGCAAGCAGGTGGAGCATGCGCGTGACCGCCTGCATCACTATGAAGGCAAGGCGCGTGAACAGTTGTCGCATCTGGAAGAACTGGCGCGCGATCGTCTGTCCCGCATCGACCGTCCGCACCTGTCGGATTTTCACTTCTCGGATATCCGCCTCGGCCGTGGCCAGAGCCGCAAGACCGGCGACCGCCTCCTGGCCCTCTTCAAATAAGGCTTGACGCGATAAGGATAAAAGCCGGCTCCATCGGGGCCGGCTTTTTTTGAATTGGTGCCTCAGCGTTCCAGCTTGGCAGCCAGGATAACCGAGGTCGTGGTGCGCTCGACGCCGTCCAGCATGCCGATCCGGTCCAGCAGGTCGTTCATGGCGACACTGTCGGCGGCTTCGACCAGGACGATGATGTCGTATTCGCCGCTGATGGCGTAGATGGCCGATACTTCCGCCATGCCGGCCAGGCCGGTTTCGGCCTCCTTGCCCTGGCGCGGCAAGGTCTTGATCATGACGTGCGCCCGCATCCGCGTCTTGGAGAAGGCCGTGCCCAGCCGCACCGTATAGCCTTCGATTATGCCGACCGCCTCCAGGCGTTCCAGCCGGGCATAGACCTGGGCGCGTGGAATGTCGAGAAGCGTGGCCAGTTGCGACACAGGCAGCCTGGCGTCTTCGCGCAAATGCGACAGCAGGCGGTTGTCCGTGGCATCGAGTTCGGTGGGGGCGCCCTTACGGCTGATCATGCGAATTGTTACAGCTTAAGTGAAAGTGTGGGCAATGGGATACACGGCCGCGCCGATCGATCAAGCCTTTTGACGCGCACTGGCATATTGCGCTGCGTCATGTTTCTATAATCGGAACGGTTATGAAGTGGCTTCGGGGGCCGGCATGATTACGCAATTGACAGTGTGGACCAGTGTCCGTAAATGCAATTCATTCTCAATGTTTGGATTGTAACCGGCGGATGAGTTCTGACGCTACGGATGCACGCATGACCGAGTCTGCCGGCGCCTGTGATACGCGTGTGGTCATTCCCGACCTTCCGGCCTTGCCGCGTCCGGACGCCGGCGCCGTAAAGCTGGTTCTGGCGGGGCAGGCTTTCGCCACAGACTGGCGCATCGCCGTTTACACGACGCAGGAACGGTTGGCGGCGGGGCTTGAACACACGCTGCTTGGCCGCGTTCAGTCCTGGCTCGACCTGATCGACCGCCAGATGAGCCCCTATAGGCCCCAGTCGGACCTGTGCCGGTTTAACGGTGCGGCTGCCGGCAGCTTCGTGGCCCTGCCGCAGGTAATGATGCAGGTGGTGCGGCACGCGCTCGATGTGGCGGAACTGACCGATGGCGCCTTCGATCCCGCCCTGTTGTCGGCTGTCGAGATGTGGGGCTTCGGCGCGAAGGTGGTGCCGGACGGCTTGCCGCCCGAAGCGGAGATCCGCCAGGTGCGCGACCGCGCGAACGACTGGCGCGACCTGGTATGGCAACCGGACGGAATGGTGCGGCCGGAAGGGGTGCGCATTGACCTGTGCGCCATCGCCAAGGGATATGCCGTCGATGGCCTGGCCCAGATGCTCAGCCTGGAACCCGGGATTTCCGCCGGGCTGGTTGAAATCGGTGGGGAGTTGAAGGGGTTCGGCGTCCAGCCCGATGGCCTGCCGTGGTGGGTCGAGGTCGAAAGCGCAGACGGCGCCGTCGACATGCCGCGCACGGTGATCGCACTCTGTGGCCATGCCGTGGCGACGTCGGGCGACCTGCGCCGCGGCTTCGAGCATGACGGCGTGCGTCTGTCACACACCATAGATGCGCGCACGGCCTGTCCGGTGCGTCCCGAAGTGGCCAGCGCCACGGTGATCGACCGCGATGCCTGGCGGGCCGACGCACTGGCAACCGCGCTGATCGTCATGGGAGAGGCGCGCGCCATGGCATTTGCCGGTCAGGAAAAGATCGCCTGCCTGCTGCGTGTAAGAGACAATGGAACGATGCGGGAAGTCGTGAGCCCTGCGCTGGAGGCCTGGTTGTGACGGATGTGAGCGCATTTGTAACCCAGGATACGCTGCGCTGGCTGATGGCTGGCGTGGTGGTGCTCGTCGTCCTGCTTGTCTGCTGGCTGTCGCTGCGCAGGAAGCCGCAGGCAGGCGTTGAGGCGGCGGCCGAGGCGATGCAGGACGCCGCTGCCGTTCTGGTGCTGTATGCCTCGCAGACCGGACAGGCGGAAGCGTTGGCGCGGCGAACCGCCGCCGGTCTTGTCGCGGGTGGGAAGTCGGCTGTCGTCCTGTCGCTGAAGGCGGCCACCCCGGAACTGCTGCAACACACATCGCTGGCCCTGTGCGTCGTATCGACGGCCGGCGAAGGCGATGCGCCTGACGAGGCCATGCGCTTCGAGCACACCTGGATGAAAAAGCGTGTGGAGCTCGGCCAGCTCACCTTCGCCATCCTGGCTCTGGGGGACCGGACGCACGGCCATTTCTGCGCGTTCGGCCACCGGCTCGATGCCTGGCTGATGGAATGCGGCGCCCGCCAGATGCGCGGCTGCGTCGAGGTCGACGATCTTGATCCTAAGGCGCTGGCGAAATGGGACGCGTTCCTCGGCACGCTTGGCGCCGGTCATGCCGCTCAGGAAGAGACTGTCTTTGACGATTGGCGACTGGCCGCGCGCGAGGTGATGAATCCGGACAGCAAGGCGCAGAAGCTGGTGCGCGTCGATCTGCAGCCGGTGGAAGGTCCTGCCGTCTGGCAGGCCGGCGATCTGGTCGAGATCGTTACGCCCAAGGGCCATCGCCGCGATTACTCGATCGCTTCCCTGCCCGACGAAGGTCACGTCCGTCTGCTGGTCCGGCAAAAGGTCGCTGGCGACGGTTCGCGTCTTTTGACCGAAACCCTCCAGCCGGGCGAGATGCTGAAGCTGCGCATCAAGACACATGAGAATTTTCATCTGCCCGAAGGGGGTGGGCCGGTGCTGCTCATCGGCGCCGGATCAGGTCTCGCAGGCCTTCGCGCGCACCTCGTGACGGCGATCGCGGCCGGGCGCCAGTGCTGGATGATCTATGGTGAGCGCAATCCGGTCACCGACGGCGGCGCCTGCGATGAACTGATTTTGTGGCACGACAAGGGGCAATTGACGCGGCTCGACCTGGCGTTTTCGTCCGTCACCGACGGGCAGGGGCGTTATGTTCAGGATGCTCTGGTTGGCCGGACAAAAGAGCTCAGGGAGTGGCTGACCGCGGACGGCTCGGTTCTGGTCTGCGGCGGACTCGACATGGGCCGCGCGGTCGACTCCGCCCTGCGCAAGCACCTTGGCAACGACTGGGTCGAGGACGCTATAGCAAATGGCCGCTATCGTCGCGACCTGTATTAACTATACCAGACGGGTGGGCGGGAAATCCACTTGTACGATTTTTCCCTTGGACAATCCGTCCAATATGCGACAGCTTGCATGCGATAGCTTCACAAGGCGGGTGTAATCGATTACACCTAGCCCACAGGCGCCCTCCGGACCCGATTACAAGAAGAGCCGGGGTACAAAAGATTGAAAACACAGGGGTACACACATGAGTAGCGCATCTGCCGCCGCATCGTCCCACGATACAGGCACCAAAGGAAATGGGCCCTTATTCGCCGCCTCCTTTGCCGCCATCGCCGCCACCTCCTTCTGCTTCATCCTGCGCGCGCTGGTCGTCGACACCTGGGGCGTCGCCTTCGCCCTGACCGAAACCCAAAAGGGCGAACTTCTGGGGGTCGGCCTGTGGCCGTTCGCCATCTCGATCGTCCTCATCTCGCTGTTTATCGACAAGATCGGTTTCAAGGCGACCTTCTGGTTCGCGGCCCTGTGTCACCTGGGCGGCCTGGGCCTGCTTTTGACAGCCAACGGCTACTGGGCGCTCTATGCCGGCACCTTCGTCATGGCGCTGGGTAACGGCGCGGTCGAAGCCGCCGCTAACCCCTTGATCGCCACCATCTATAATCACGACAAGCCGAAGTGGCTCAACCGCCTGCACGCCGCGTGGCCGGGCGGCATGATCCTGGGCGGTCTGCTGGCCATGGGTCTCGACCACTTCACCCCCGGCGTCGGCTGGCAGGTCAAGGTCGGCCTGATGATCGTGCCGGTCCTGACCTATACCTTCCTGCTGCTGGGTCGTAAGTTCCCGGTGTCGGAGCGCGTCGCTTCGGGTGTGTCCTACCGCACCATGCTGGGCGAAGCCGGCTTTATCAGCGCCTTCATCCTGGGTGCCCTGATCATGCTGGAAGTGGGCCGCGTCTTTGCGCTCGATCCGATGGTCAGCTGGGGCGGTGCCGTCGCCTTGGCTGTGATCTATGCCATCTTCGCGCGCTCGCCGGGCCGCCCGCTCTATATCCTGCTGGTCCTGCTGATGATGCCGCTGGCCGTCACCGAGCTTGCGACCGACAGCTGGATCTCGTCGCTGATGGCCCCGGAAATGGAAAATATCGGCCTCGCCGGCGGCTGGGTGCTGATCTACACCTCGCTGCTGGTGTTCGTGATTCGCATCTTTGCGGGTTCACTGATCGAAAAGTTCAAGCCTCTGGGCGTTCTGGCCATGGCCTGCGCCCTGTCGGCCGGCGGCCTGTTCCTGATGTCGGACGCAACTGGCGGGGTCATTCTCGCCGCCGCGACACTGTATGGCATCGGCAAGAGCTTCTTCTGGGGTACGACGCTTGCCGTCGCCTCGGAACAGTTCCCCAAGGGCGGCGCGGTTACCATCAACATGCTGGGCGGCGGCGGTATGCTGGCGGCCGGTATCCTCGGGTCGGTTCTGCTGGGCGCGGCCCAGGACCATTCGACCCGCGAAGGTCTGATGGCGCATGACACGGCCAACAAGACCAGCCTGACGCAGCAATATCTCAGCCAGCCCAAGGTCAGCATCTTCGGCACCTATCAGGCGCTGGACGAGGCCAAGGTCGCGGCGGCGCCCGAAGCCGACAAGGTCGTGCTCGACGGCCTGGCGGCCGGCGCCAAGAAGGACGCGCTCAAGGAAGTGTCGCTGATCCCGGTCGTGACCGGCATCGTCTTCCTGCTGCTCATCTTCTGGTTCCGCAGCCGCGGCGGCTACAAACCGGTGATTCTAGGGCGTAGCGAAGGCGAACATATCGATGGCTAAGACTAACGGCCCTCTTCGTCTGGCAATGGTCGGCGGTGGACCGGGCGCCTTTATCGGCCCGGTTCACCTCAAGGCCACCGGCATGGACCGGCGCTATGAACTGGTCGCCGGCGCCTTCAGCCGCGATCCGGCAAGGAATGCGGAGGCAGGCGCGGGTTATAACCTTCCAGCCGACCGCGTTCATGCTGACTGGCGCGACCTTCTGGTAAAGGAAAAAGGCAATGTCGATGTCGTTTGCGTCGTGACGCCGAACGACACGCACTTCCCGATCAGCAAGGCGGCTCTGGAAGCGGGCTTTGCCGTCATGTGCGACAAGCCGGCGACGCTCAATCTCGACGAGGCCCTGGCTTTGCGCGACGTCATTCGCAAGACGGGCGGCAATTATGGCCTGACCTACACCTATAGCGGCTATCCGCTGGTGCGTGAGGCCAAGGCTCTGGTTGCCCAGGGCAAGCTTGGCAAGATTCGCAAGATCGTCGTGGAATATCCGCAGGGCTGGCTGTCGCAGGATGTCCATTCCAAGCAGGCCGACTGGCGCGTCGATCCGAAACAGGCCGGACTTGGCGGCTGTATCGGCGATATCGGTGTCCATGCCTTCCACCTGGCTGAATTCATTACGGGTCTGCGCGTCACCGAACTGTGCGCCGATCTCGGCAAGGTCGTGCCGGGCCGGGCTTTGGACGACGACTGCGACATCCTGTTGCGTTTCGATAACGAAGCCCGTGGCGCGCTGATTGCCTCACAGATTTCGGCCGGCGAACGCAACGCCCTGCGTATTCGGGTTTACGGCGAACTGGGCGGGCTCGACTGGAGCCAGGAAACGCCCAATACCGTGACGCTGAACTATGGTGACAGGCCGACCGAGGTTCTGCACGCCGGCGGCGGCTACCTGTCGCCCGAGGTGCAGGCGATGATCCGTATTCCGGCGGGTCATCCCGAAGGCTATCTCGAAGCCTTCGCCAACATCTATCGCGACTTCGCCGACCAGATCAGCGGGGGCGGCAAGACCGTGCCCGGCATCGACGACGGCGTGCGCGGCATGCACTTTGTCGCGGTCGCGGTCGAGTCGAGCAATGCCCGCCAGTGGCGAATGCTGAAAGAGATTTAAGCGTAGCTTTCCGCCGTGTCGCATAGCGATGACGGAGAGGCACCGGTAAGGATTGAATTATGAAGACCATCAAAGGCCCAGCCATTTTCATCGCCCAGTTCCTGGGCGATAAGGCGCCGTTCAACCGGCTGGACACCATCGCCGAATGGGCTGCCAACCTGGGCTATAAGGGCATCCAGGTTCCGACCAGCGACCCGAAGATATTCGATCTCAAGCAGGCGGCCGAGAGCCAGGCCTATTGCGACGAGATCAAGGGCGGACTGGCGGCTTACGGTCTCGAGATCACCGAGCTGTCGACCCACCTGCAGGGCCAGCTGGTCGCCGTTCACCCGGCCTACGACACCCTGTTCGACGGTTTTGCCGCACCTGAGGTGCGCAACAACCCGGCGGCGCGTCAGGCTTGGGCGGTCGATCAGGTCAAGCTGGCGGCCAAGGCCTCGCAACGCCTGGGCCTCAAGGCCTCGGTGACCTTCTCCGGTGCGCTGGCCTGGCCGTACTTCTACGCCTGGCCGCAACGTCCGCACGGCCTGGTCGAAGAAGCGTTTGCCGAACTCGGCCGCCGCTGGAAGCCGATCCTCGACGTCTACGAGGACTGCGGCATCGACTGCTGCTACGAAATCCACCCCGGCGAAGACCTGCACGATGGTGCTACGTTCGAGCGCTTCCTGGACGTCGTCGGTGGTCACGCCAGAGCCAACATCCTGTTCGACCCCAGCCACTTCGTTCTGCAGCAACTCGACTATCTCAGCTATATCGACATCTACCACGAGCGGATAAAGATGTTCCACGTCAAGGACGCGGAGTTCCATCCCAATGGCCGTTCGGGCGTCTATGGCGGTTATCAGGGCTGGCTGGAACGTCCCGGCCGCTTCCGCAGCCTGGGTGACGGCCAGGTCGATTTCAAGGGCATCTTCTCCAAGCTGGCCCAGTACAATTATGACGGTTGGGCGGTGCTGGAGTGGGAATGCGCGCTCAAGCATCCCGAAGACGGCGCGCGCGAAGGCGCGACTTTCATCCGCGACCACATTATTCGCGTGACCGAAAAAGCGTTCGACGATTTCGCCGGCTCCGGCGCGTCGAAGGAATCCTTACGCAAGCTGATGGGGTTCTGAGATGGACGTTGCACGTCGCAGCCTCTTGATGACCCCGCTTGCGCTGGCGGCGACAGGTGCTGCCGCCCAGACCGCGGCGCCTGTCGTCCCCAACGATACGCGCCAGCTGACCTGGCCGGAACCGGTCGGCACGATCGACCTGTGGCCCAACGATCGCTTTCCAGGCGATATCAAAGCGCCTGCCAACCTGAAAGAGGTGGTCGAGGAGGTGTCGACCAATCCGGCCGACCACCTGCGTCGCGTCCAGGGCATTTCCAGGCCGCGCCTGGCGGTCTTCCCGGCGGCCAAGCCCAATGGCGGCGCCATGCTGATCATCCCGGGCGGCGGCTTTTCGTGGAACTATTTCGACCACGAAGGCTACGAGCTGGCGGCAAAACTGAATGCCGAGGGCGTCACCTGCTTCGTACTCTTCTATCGCCTCTCGAATGACGGCTGGGCCGGCCGCGCCGATGTCGGCACGATCGACGCCCTGCGCGCCATGCGCGTCATCCGCGCCAATGCTGCGCGCTTCAAGCTGGATGCCGCGCGCGTCGGGGTCGCGGGTTTCAGCGCCGGCGGCTTCCTGACGGCGTCGGTCGCGACGCGGCATACATCGTTTACATACCCGAAGACCGATGCGACGGATTCCTTGAGCGCGCGTCCCTTCCTGGCCGCGCCCATCTATCCGGTCCAGTCGCTCGATCCCGCCATTGCCTATTCCGGCACCGCGCCGTCGCTTTTCGGTGGCCCGGCGACGCCTGAACAGATCGCGCGCTATACGCCTGATCGCAATGTCGACGGCGACACGCCGCCCGTCTTCCTGGTCCATGCCGAAGACGACAAGACGGTGCCGGTCGAAAATTCGACCGCTTTACGCGATGCCCTGAAGGCCAAGGGCCGTGTCGTTGAAACGCACCTGTTCGCCACCGGCGGCCATGGGTTCGGCATGAAGCCGGGCAATGGCGAGCCGTGGGGGCTGTGGTCCGACCTGCTGGTCGCCTTTATCCGCCGTCAGGGTTTGATGGGGTAGGATGAAAAGGGTCGCGGCGCTGACAGCGATAGTGTTGCTGGCCGCCTGCGGGCAAAAACCCATCGACGGCACATCCTCGACCTCGGGCGCCGACTGGCCGCACTATCACGGCAATCCCAACGGCACGCATTATTCGACGCTCGACCAGATCACGCCGCAGAACGTCAAGAACCTCAAGGTCGCCTGGGAATTCGACAGTGGCGATGCCTTTGGCGACGGCGCCAGCCAGTCCGAGATGGAGGGCAACCCCATGGTCATCCGCGGGCGGCTCTATTTCATCTCGCCCAAGGGCAAGTTGTTTTGCCTCGATGCCGCTACCGGCAAGCAGCAATGGGTGTTCGATCCATCGTTCGGCGATGAGATCGTCACGCGCCAGCGCCTGCGCGGTATCTCCTACTGGGAAGGTGATGCCAAAAATTCTAAAGATGCGCGCATTCTCTTCACCTTCCGCGGCAAGCTGATCGTGGTCGATGTCGCAACCGGCAGGCTGATCAACACTTTTGGCCACAATGGCGAGGTCGATCTGCGTGAAGGTCTTGGCCGCGACTATGACAGCATCAGCGTCGGCAATGTCACGCCGGGCGTAGTCTACAAGGACCTGATCGTCATGGGCTCGACCGGCAACACGCCCGGTCACATCCGCGCCTTCGATGTCCGCACCGGCAAGCTGCGCTGGATCTTCCACACCATCCCGCACCCCGGGGAATACGGATATGAGAGCTGGCCGAAGGATGCCTGGAAGACGGCCAAGGGCGCTAATGCCTGGTCGGGCCTGACGCTCGATCCCGAACGCGGCCTGGTCTTTGTGCCGCTGGCGTCGGCCGGCATGGGCAACAAGGATTTTTACGGCGGTGACCGTCCGGGCGACAACCTGTTCGGCACCTCGCTTGTGGCGCTTGACGCCAATACCGGCAAGCGCGTCTGGCACTTCCAGCTGGTGAAGCACGACCTGTGGGATCGCGATCCGCCGACCCCGCCGACGCTCATCACTGTCAAGGGCCGCCCGGCAGTGGCCCAAGTGACCAAGGCGGGTCTCGTCTTCATCCTCGACCGCGAAACGGGTAAGCCGCTTTATCCTGTTCAGGAAATCGCGGTGCCGGCGACCGATGTGCCGGGGGAAACCTCTTCGCCGACGCAAGTTCTGCCGGTCAGCCCCGAACCGTTCGCGCGCCAGCACCTGACCGAAGACCTGCTGACCGATCGCACGCCAGAGGCCAACGCGGCGGTGAAGAAGGTGTTTGCCGGTTTGCGCTCGCGCGGGCCGTTTGATCCGCCGTCGGTCCAGGGCACGGTGCTCCTCCCCGGCATGGATGGCGGCGCCGAATATGGCGGTGCCTCCTTCGATCCGGAGACGGGCCTGCTCTATATCAACGCCAACGAAATGGCGTGGATTTTGAAGGTGAAACCGCAGCCGCCGAAGATGGCCGGTGTAAGCGGTGAGGCGATTTACCAGAACACCTGCGCCGCCTGCCACCGTGTCGACCGCACCGGCAGTCCGCCGGAATTCCCATCGCTGATCGGTGTGCAGGATCGGCTGAACGATCAACAGCTGACGCGTCAGATCACCAATGGCGCTGGCCGAATGCCTGGCTTCGGCAAGCAACTAAGCGCGGCCGAAATCGCCAATGTCATCGCCTTCCTGAAGGGCGACCCAGCGCAGAAGGCCAAAAAGGCGGCGGGTGAATACCCGGAAACCGACGCGGACGCCTATGTCTTCGACGGCTATGTCCGCTTCCTCGATCCGGATGGCTATCCCGCCATCAAGCCGCCCTGGGGCACACTGAGCGCACTCGACGTCAATACCGGCAAATATGTCTGGAGGAAGCCACTGGGCGAATATCCGGAACTGGCCGACAAGACGACAGGCAGCGAGAACTATGGCGGCGCCGTGGTGACCAAAGGTGGGGTGCTGTTTATCGCCGCGACCATTCGCGATAATAAATTCCGTGCCTTCGACAAAAAGACCGGCGCGCTTCTGTGGCAGGCGCAACTGCCGGCGTCGAGCATCGCCACGCCCGCGACCTATGCGGTCAAGGGCAAACAGTACGTCGTGGTGCAAGCTGGCGGCGGCAAGAACCCCAAGGTCAAGCCGTCAGGCAAGGTGATTGCGTACGCACTGCCGTAATCGGCTGCTTGAAGAACTTTATCTGTCTTTTCCTTCCCCGTTCACGGGGAAGGTGTCATTGAGCCTTGGCGAAATGACGGAAGGGGGATGCGGTGGGTAGGGTTTCCCCCTTCCGTCGTCGCTTCGCGCCGCCACCTTCCCCGTGAACGGGGAAGGAAAGGTCTGCTAGATCGGAATGATTTTAGTCGGAAGGATAATTTCGATCTAAGCTTTTGTTTTATCGCGCTATTTAAGGCAAAAACCGCTTCACATTTTTTGCCATATCGCTCCAATTTATCTCGGCGCCGCCGTACTCGCGCGCACCACCAGTTCGTGGCCCAGCGTCAGGTTGACCCGTTCTGTAGCGCCATTTTCGATAATATCGAGCAGCACTTCCACCGTCTTGACGCCGATCTCATGCATTGGCTGCCGGATGGTGGTCAGGGCCGGCTGGGCGTATTTGGCCAAGCGCAGATCATCGAAACCGGCCACGGACACGTCACCTGGGCAGCTCAAACCCGCCTCACGCAGCGCATGGATGGCGCCAAACGCCATATCGTCGCTGAAGCAGAAGATGGCGGTCGGGCGCTGGGCCCTCTGAATCAGCTCCGTCGCCCGTGTGATGCCGGATTCAATGGTGTAGTCGCCATTGACGACCTGAAGCGTGCCGGTGATCCCCAGGGCCTTCGCTGCGTCCTCTACGCCACGCAAACGGCCGCGGGCCGTTGGGCTACGCATGTCGCCGGTAACGACACCGATATGTCGATGGCCAAGCCCATGCAGGTGCTCGATCATCTCCCGCGCGGCAGCGGTGTTGTCGATATTGACGCTGGAGACCGGCAGGCTGCCGCTGAATTCGCAGCCATTGACCACGGGGGCCGCAGCGCCTTGGCGGGTCACGCGTTCATGCAGGGAGTCCGGAAGGCTGTGACCGAGAAAGATCAGACCGTCGGCCTCTTTGCGTTTCAGCAGGGCGGCATAGGCTTCGTCGCTGCCAATGGCCGAACCGATATCACCCAGCAGGACGGCATAGCCGGCGGCCGAAGCCGTCTCTTCGACACCACGGATAATGTTGGCGTAGAACGGATTGGCGATGTCCGGAACGGTGACGATGATGCGGTTGCTTTTCAGCGTGCGCAGCGATTTGGCCATGGCGTTGGGCTCATAGCCCAATTCGGCGATCGCCTTTTCGACCCGCTCGAGCACGCGCGGAGACACATGCGTATAACCGTTGAGGACGCGCGATACGGTTGCCGTGGAGACGCCGGCCAGATTGGCGACATCAGAAATGGTCGACATATATTAATCCTGTTGCGGCGCGTTCCCGAAACGCGCCGCAAAGGCAATCCGTAGAGCATGCTTCGAAAAAGTGGAAACGGTTTTTCGCACCCTGCATGCGACACTCAAGCAAACGAGACCGCGTTGGCGAAATCGCCAGCCGCACATGTCCCGTCCCTCGCGTTACAGCGCCTTGAGGTGCGCGATACTCATGGCCAGGGATTCGAAGATCGGCCGGACGTACGGCTCTTCCTGTTCGACGAAGAACTGCTTCACACCTTCGGCCTTCGCGGCTTCGAAAGCCGGCTTCCACTTGACGATGCCCTTGCCAAGTTCGACCGAACGGTAACCATCGCCATCCTTCACCATGTCCTTGATATGCAGCAGGTCGACGCGGCCCTTGTATTTCCTGATCATGGCGGCCGGATCATGGCCGGCGGCGGCGACCCAACCCAGGTCGAGCTCAAGGCGCGCCTTGTCCGATCCGGTCAGCATGATGTCGAGGCCCGACTGGCCGCCGAAATCGTCGAACTCCATCGGATGATTGTGATAGGCGAACCTGAGCCCGGCGGCTTCGATCTTCGGCACGATCTGCGAAATGATCTCGGCATTCTGCTGGTAGGCGTCCTTCGTCATGGCTTCGCTCATGGCCTGGACCCAGGGCTTGGTCGAGTCGATCGGACCCGGCGTCTTGGGTGACGAGGCCACCAGCCAGCCCGCGCCGAGTGTAAGCGTGTCGTTGATGTGCTTGTCGATATCGGTCGACAGGGCGCCCATGTTCATATGGCAGGCGCGCGCCTTCAGGCCGGCGTCGGCCAGTTGGCCCTTGAGGACCTGGGCCGTGCTGCCGTAAAGACCCGCGGTTTCAATCACGTCGAAACCCAGGGCCTTCAGTTTCTTGAGCGTACCAGGGATATCGTCCTTCATCTGGGCGTTAACGGTCCATAACTGAACGCCCAGCGGCCAGTTTTTCTTGATCAGGCCGCCTGCCGCGCCTGCTTGTCCTGCCGCCGCAAATGCGGCCAGCGCACCGGAAGCGCCCATAAAATACCGCCGTGATACGTCCATGATGGTGTTTCCTCTCGTGAGCCCTGACCCTTGCGGACGAGCATAGCATTGCCTCTCAGAGAGGACAGCCTTAGCAGAGTTGTAATCGATTTCAAGATGTGATAACCAGAATATCGAAGCTTCCTTGCAAGGATCTCCCCAAATCTGCTTGCCCCCCGGTGGTTATGCCCCCGGGGATTTTTTTGTCCGGAATCGGATCGATTCATTATGCGGCGCCCGGCTATCCTTCCGGCCTTGCTAAGGAGACGATATGCCGAAAGTCCTTGTTGCCGTTGATGTTCAGAAAGGTTTCGTCAGTCCGTCGTCCCAACATGTCCTGAAACCGATCGAAGCCATTCAGCATCGGTTCGATCACATCGTCTTCACGCGTTTCTACAATCCCGACCCATCGCCCTTTCGGCGCATCCTCGATTATCATGACCTGGCGCCGGGCAGCGAGGGCGTCGAACTGGCCATTACGCCTCGCGCCGACGCCGTCATTATCGACAAGCCGAATTACAGCGGCTGCAATGACGAACTGGAGCGGCACCTTGCCTTATGGAAGGCGAGCGAGGTCT
>CAMLLA010000002.1 GCA_946480525.1 uncultured Asticcacaulis sp.
CACGCCGAGCTTCTGGGCGGCCCGGGCGGTGTTGCCGGCGATCTCATGCGTGGCGGCACCCTGCTGTTCGACCGCCGCAGCAATCACGGACGAGATCGACTGGATATCGCCGATGGTCGAGACGATCTTGCCGATCGACTGGACGCTGCGGTTGGTCGCCTGCTGGATCTGTTCGATTTTGGTCGAAATGTCCTTGGTCGCGCGTGAGGTTTGGGTCGCAAGGTCCTTGACCTCCGAAGCCACAACCGCAAAGCCCTTGCCGGCGTCACCGGCGCGGGCGGCTTCGATTGTCGCATTCAGCGCCAGAAGGTTGGTCTGGGCAGCGATGTCGCTGATCAGTTTGACGACTTCGCCGATACCGGACGCGGCTGCGGTCAGGGTCTGGATTTCCGTCTCGGTAACGGCGACGTCGCTGACCGCCGCCCTGGCGACGCCGGCCGACTGGCTCACCTGGCTATTGATCTCCTGAACCGACGAAGACATTTCCTCCGTGGCCGCCGCAACGGTCTGGACATTGGCCGCTGCTTCCTCGGCGGCTCCCGACACGACCTGAGCCTGCCGGGAGGTCTCCTCGGCGGTGGCGGCCAGGCTTTGCGCCGCGTCCGACACTTCCGCCGAAGAATGCACGAAGGCCGAGGCGATCGCGCCCATGCTGGCTTCGAAAGCGTCGGCGATGGCAAGCCGCTCTTCACGGACACGCAGCGCTGTCTGACGTTCCTGATCGGCAGCCTGATGGCGCAACCGATCGGCCTCTTCGAGGGCCAGGCGGAACTGCTCGACCGTCCGCCCCATGGCGCCCAGTTCGTCCTTCCTGTCCAGGCCTGGAACCGACGCCGTCAACTCGCCCCTGGAGATCGACGACATCGCCATATCAAGACGACGCATCGGCAGGCTTAAGCCCGACCGCGTCAGCCAGAAGGCGGCGGCAAAAACGAGCGCCAGGCCAGCCAGGACCGAAAACGTCGTCGTGCGCTGGGCGGATTTGGTTTGCGCAACCAGACGTTCGGCCAGGCGTTCGTTCGCCGCGACATTCGTGTCGACTTCGTGGGTCATGGCACTCATGAGAGCGACCAGCCGGGGACTGCATTCACTATTCATTTCGCCGATGGCCAGATCCCGCTGCCCCGCCTTGCCATGCGATATAGCCTGGCCGCAAGCCGTCGACATCGCGGAGCTAAACGTATCGCGAAAGCCTTCAAGCTTCGCTTTCTGATCGGGCATACGGGTTATGGCGGTCGCAATCTCGGCCGCAAAGGCGTGCTGGCCCTTGGCAATGTCTTCGCTCGCCTTGGCGACCTCATCCGGCGTTTCCGAAACGATCAGCTTGAGGATCGAGCGCGCGGTCCATGCCGTATGCCGGTTGGCGCGCGCCAGGGCCGTCGTACCCTGGGCCGATCCGGTCAATCCTTCGTGGTAGGATTGCCCTATGGCCGACATTTGCCCGTTGGCAAAAACGAGGGCGAAGACCGACACTGCTCCGAGCGCGGAAAGCAGGAGCAATACCTTCGCAACGGCGGGCAGGTGTTTGAAGGAAAGGTGCATGGCGAAATCCTGGGACGCAACTAATAACGCTGTTAGGTTCGACTCAGGAGATTAACAATGGCTAAAAAAGACTGACAGGATGGAAATTTGTATCTTGCCGCACAAAATCCAGACGTGCCGCGCGCCAGGCAGGAAACGGTGGCAAGCCGGCCTGATGCTTGCGGGCATTGCGTTTCACTAATGATCATACTGCTTATAGACAGGAAGCATTGTAATCGATATCAATTCATGGCCTCGCGCACGTTGACACTCCTGCAGAGGCCGAAAAACAAAAACGGCTTTACGGTAGCGCCCGCGCGCCTGCTGACCTTGCGCTTCGGCGCAGGCGTGTCAGTATGGTATGACAATATTGGATGATCGGGTACCCGAACCCGACGGGAGAGAGACATGGATACGCGCCGGCAGGTCCTGCAGGGGCTGATTTTCAGCTTAGGCGGCGCTTCAGCGCTCGCCGCCTTCGACAGCGCCGAAGCCAAGGCAAAGGCGAAGCCAAAACCAAAGGCCGGTTCGAAGCCCAAGGCAGCGGCCAAGCCAAAGCTCGCCTTTTACAGCGCCGAAGAGCTGGCGCTCGTCACCTTCCTGGCCGACAGGATCATCCCGCGCACCGACACTCCGGGCGCGCTGGATGCCGGCGTGCCGGCCTATATGGACCACCTTTACGCGACCTGGGCCTCGGAAAAGACCAAGGCGGCGCACCACGCGCAATTGGCGACCATCATCGGCCATCTCGACCGTCTGACCGAGGCCCAGCCGCTGGAGGCCGGCAAACGCGACGCTCAACGCCTCAAGGCGCTGGAAGCCCTGGATGCCGCGGCGTTTGCGCCAGGTGCGAAACACTGGGAATACCGCAACGTTAAATCGCTGATCGCCACGGTCTATTACGTGTCGGAACCCGGCGCGACACAGGAACTGCAATATGAACCCGTCCCGGGCCATTGGATCGCTTCGGCGCCGATCGCTGAAATCGGCCGGACATGGGCGCTTTAAGGAATACCGTGATGAGTGAATTCGACGCGATCGTCATAGGCTCGGGCATGAGCGGCGGCTGGGCCGCCAAGGAACTGAGCGAAAAGGGCCTGAAGGTCCTGGTCCTCGAACGCGGCCGCGAGCTGAGCGTCGAGAAGGACTATACCGACATGCTCCTGCCGTGGGAGCTGCCCAATCTCGACCGCATCAACGAGGACGAGCTGAAGAAATCCTATCCGATGCAGTCGAGATCGGTCGGTTACGCGCTGCACGAAACGACCAAGCACTTCTGGGTCAAGGAAGACGAGCAGCCCTATGAGACGCCCGCCGATGCACCGTTCGAATGGGTGCGCGGCTATCATTCCGGCGGCAAGTCGCTTTTGTGGTCCCGGCAATCCTACCGCTTCGGCCCGCAGGATTTCGAGAGCAACAAGAAGGACGGCCACGGCGTCGACTGGCCCATCCGCTATGAAGACCTGGCGCCGTGGTACGACCACGTCGAACGCTTCGCCGGAATTTCAGGCGACCGCGACGGCATCCCGTCCCTGCCCGATGGCATCTTTCAGCCGGCCTTCGAGCTGACCGCGCCGGAAAAGGCGTTCAAGGAACGCGTTGCCAAGGCCTTTCCATCACGCCACGTCATCGCAGCCCGGGTCGCCCACCTGACGCAACCCACCCAGGAGCAGATGGACCTGGGCCGCGGCCCGTGCCAGGTGCGTAACCACTGCCACCGCGGCTGCTCCTTCGGCGCCTATTTCTCGTCTATGTCGGCAACACTGCCGGCGGCGCGCAACACCGGCAATATGACGCTGGTCAGTCATGCCATCGTCCATTCGATCGAATACGATCCGGTGAAAAAACGCGCTTCGGGTGTGCGGGTCATCGATGCCAATACCGGTGCGGCCACGGTCTATCGCGCCCGCATCATCTTCCTCAATGCGTCGACCGTCGCATCGACGATGATCATGCTCAATTCGAAATCCGACGCGTTTCCGACCGGGCTCGCCAACAGCTCGGGCCAACTGGGCCACAACCTGATGGACCATTTCGGCGGCGCCGGCGCCTCAGGCGACATGCCGGAATTCGATCAGTATTACCACGCCGGCCGGCGGCCGGGCGGCATCTATGTCGCCAACTACGCCAATATCACGGAACACGACAAACCTTTCCTGCGCGGCTATGGGTTCCAGGGATCGTCGCGCCGTCCCGGCTGGTCGGGAGACCGTCCGGGCCTGGGGGCGGCTTTCAAGCAGGCCAATCGTACACCGGGTTCGTGGAATATCGGCATCTCGGCCTTTGGCGACATGCTGCCCGACTACCGCAACACGATCAGCCTGCATCCGAACAAGGTCGACAAGTGGGGCCTGCCGGTCGCCGTCATCGACTGCCGCCTGCGTGAGAACGAGCTGAAGCTGATGCAGGCCGCGTCAAAGGACGCCTACGACATGCTGAAGGCGGCGGGCGCGGTCAACATCCACTCGTCCGAGGACGGTGACGGCGTGACGATGGAGTCGCTGACCTCTCCGGGCAACAAGATCCACGAGATGGGTACGGCGCGCATGGGCCGTGACCCGCGCACCTCGGTTCTGAATGGCTGGTGCCAGTCGCACGACGTGCCGAACCTGTTCATCTCGGACGGCGCGTGCATGCCGTCCTCGGCCGTGCAGAACCCGTCCCTGACCTATATGGCGCTAACCGCCCGTGCGGCCAATCACGCCGCCGAACTGGTGAAGTCCGGGGTGTTGTAGGCGGATTGAGGCTCCACCACCGCTGGCTCCGCCATTGGTGGTGGGGCTGACGCAGGCGCTTCTGGAAGCAAGGGCGCGCTTCATGCTTGGAGCGATGATACGACGCAGTTGAGAGTTCTGAAGAAGGGGGGAGAGGTTGGAATTTCTTTGGCGGTGGCTGGGCCCGAAACCTCGGTCGAAGATCGAGGCGACATTCACGGAGGAGCAGACAGCTTTGATCAGAAGCGTCGCCCTCCCCTCCATTCGCCTGGAAGCCGGGGGCGAAGGTTTTAGCCGTCTCGGCGGATTGCCGGATTTACCGGAACACATGGACTGGCCCTGTGACGCATCCGGCAAATCCCTGTCGTTTCTGGCGCAAATCGATCTGAACGCCTTGCCGAATGCGGCGACAAATATGGGCCTGCCCGAAACAGGCGTCCTGTGGTTTTTCTATACGCAGGATCAGGATACGTGGGGCGGCGACCCGAAGGACAGACTGAAATGGCGCGTCCTTTATTCACCTCAAAACCGGATGACATTCAACGAACGCTGGGCTCCCGACGACCTGAAAAAAGGCTATGCCGTCATGCCGTTGCGCTTTCTGGAAATCGAGACCTTTCCCGACCTGGAGGTAATCAGGGCGGCGGGACTTGACTGCCCGGACGATCAGCTGGAACTCTATATCGATTATCTGTCGCCTGACCCGGACACACGCCACATCATAGGCGGCTATTGCGACGCTATTCAGGATCCAGACATGCCATTGCTATGCCAACTGGCGTCGAACGGCATCCCTTGTTATACGCCCGCGCAGAATTCTCCTGAGGCCCAGGCTCTGAGCGGCGGCGCGATGGACTGGCGGCTGCTGTTGCAGCTGGGGTCGGAAGACAAAGCCAAAATGATGTGGGGCGACGGGGGAAGACTTTACTTCTGGATACGCGAAGACGATTTGAGGGCGGCCCGTTTCGACACTGTGTGGATGATCGCACAATGCTATTGAAGCAGGGCGGCCGACACGGTTCCAATGCCTTGTCATAATGTTGTGCGTATCAGGCAGCACTTCTGCGAACCTCCGCCCTCCTCCAGCGTTTACGATCAGCTGACTATGAACGTCGGATTAGCCAAGCGAACCGCGTTGCGCGCTTATCTTTCTCACGCATACACTCTCGTTCAGGCTTCGAACAGCCTTCAGCACAGGCATCAAAATCTATCAATAACACAACAAATGCCTAGATTGCAAAGAAATTATAACAGTATATATAAATTTACCAAAGTATATAATTAAATATTGTAAACAATAATCGCGTGTTGACTTGTATATATTCTTGGATAAGTTGCAATCGCCTTCGATATGGAGGTGTTGTAATACAGGGAGATATATACATGCGTATCGTTTCCACCATGGTTGCTATTACACTAAGCATGATGTTCGCGAATTCCGCCGACGCAGAGGCTCTGAACGAAGCCACCCCCACCATCCGCGCCATTGAAACCAACACTCAACCGGCCTCGGTGATCCGCGTCCAGTCGGTGAATAATCCGCCGCATTGCGACAACTGGTCGATCAAGCTCAACGCCCCGTCCTACGCGACCGCCAGCGGGACCGTAGGCTTCCTGCACAAATGTTCCGATCCGGACGGCGATACATTGACCGTCACCAGCCCGGGCACGACCTACAATTTCGTTCTCAATCCCGGCGTATGGACCCTGACGATCCCCTTTTCCGTCTCGGACGGTCGCGGCGGAACCGCTTCGGCCGTGCTGACGATCAACCGGTAATGACGTGCGGCCGGGGACGATCACCCCGGCCGCATCGAACCTTATGAGCCGCCATCTATGATATGATAGGCCGCCTTAGCCGTTATGCGTGAAATACCGGTCCATCGGCTTCATGTCCGCGACCTTTTCCTTGATAAAGGTCTGCAGCCGCTGAAAATGCCGGGTGACGTCGGCGTCCGGCGTCTGGTCGACCACCGGATCGTAGGCGCGCGGAATAAGGCCGTGCCCCAGGAAGACAGCATACCAGTCGTGTTCGACGAAAGTTTCATCGTCGTATTCGACCAGATGGCCGCGGGCGTCGAACAGCTTGATCTTGTAAGCCAGCGCATCCGGCACGGCCATGTCACGAGACTGGTCCCACATCGGCTCGCCCACACGTTTGTTCAGTTTGTAGTGGCATATCTGATAGTCGCGCAGGCGCTCCAGACCTGAAGTCACATTCAGGTTGAATTCCTTGCGTTCCGGCGCCATGTCGCGATCGAGCGGCAGGAGCGAGGTCAGGTGCGACAGCCCAAGCATGATGCTCTGCAAACTGACATTGTCGATCGGATCGAAGACAGCCGCGGCTTCGCCGATACCGATGCAGTTGCCGACCCACGACTGGCGCAGGCCCGGCGAAAACGTCGCAAAATGCATGTCTGGCGCCAAGGGCAGCCCGGTCAGTTTCGATGCCGTCCTGGCGGCATCTGCATCAGCCAGTTCGGCGGCGCGATAGACGAGCTGGACACCGGTGCGATTGCGCAACGGCGTCATCATCGACCAACCCGAACGGAAGGCCGCGACCTGGCTGAAGGCCGGCAGCGGACTGATCGGCGGCCCCATGGCGGTCATGACGCGGTCGCACGGAAACCATTCGGCCCATGACGCCAAAGGCGCCTGCATCGCGCCGCCGAGAAGAAGACTCTCCTGACCGGTGGCATCGATGAACAGGTCGCCGCCAAGCGCGTGTCCGTTCGCCAGCTGCACCGAGGCGATATCACCGCTTGCCGGATCACGCGTCACGCCGCCGATGCCGGCGGCTTCGACGTGCATCACCCCGCCACGCGCCAGAAGCAGTTGCTTCAGGACCTGACAATAGGCCACCGCATCGAAATGGTAGCCGTAGTCGCACTCCGCGACCTCATCGATTTCGTTGTCGGGAAGGAAGAAGCGCCCCTTGCCGGCGGCCGTGGCGTTAAGGGAGAAGGTGTCGAAAGGCGCCGCCTGCCCTTTCTTGTGCGCCCGGACCCAGAACTGGTGGAAGCGCACGCGGTTGATCGCCGACCCATAGGTGCCATAGGGGTGCGTGAAGGGCGGCTCTGTGCCGGAAAACCCGACGAAGCGCTGGCCCAGGGTGAAGGTCGCCTGCGCCGTCCCCATCAGCGGCCCTTCGGGAATATTCAGAAGGCTGTGAAAAGCCTGCTGATTGCGCAGGGTGGGGATGACGTCGACGAAGGACCGGCGCGACGGCAGCTCGACCGCGATGATTTCCAGCGCCGTGCGATGGTACGACGCCCTCAGAATGCTGGCGGCCAGCCAGAGTGCTTCGTCGCGTCCGACGATGACGACCTTGCGGATCTTGTTTGCTTCAGACATGTTTGCTTCAGACACGGGCAGCCCCCTTGGTCTTCTGGACGTGGCTGCGCACGAAATCGTAGTGCCCAGGCATGCTGGCGACATTCGAGGCGATATGGTCGCGCAGGTCGTTCATGGTCTTCAGCATGGTATCGAAATCGACATTGTCGGCCTGGGGGTCATAACCTTCTGGCGAAATCCTTTGGCCGGTATAGACGGCGATCCAGCTGGCCGGCGAAAACAGCCCGTCCTTGTAGCGATGGATATGGCCGCGCCGTTTGAATATTTCCATTTTTTCGGAAAGGCTGTCGGGCAGCTTCATCGTCTGGACGTGCTTCCACAAATCCCCCGTGCGCTCACCCGACGCATGATAGTGCAGCACCAGGAAATCGCGGACGCGCGTATATTCGATATCGACCAGGCGGTTATACTCTTCGGCCAGGGCCGGATCGATCTTTTGTTCCGGAAACAGGCGCATCAGGAAGTTCACGGCGACCTGCGACATGTAGATGCTGGTGGATTCCAGCGGTTCCAGGAAGCCTGAGGCCAGGCCCAGCGCGATACAGTTCTTGTGCCACGAATTCTTGCGGCGGCCGGAACGGAACCGGATCAGGCGCGGATCGCCCTGGGCCGGGCCGTCGAGATTCTCAAGCAGGACCTCGCGCGCCCGCTCCTCGGTGGTGAAGCGGCTGGAGAAAACATAGCCGGTGCCCAGGCGGTTCTGCAAAGGGATGCGCCACTGCCAGCCAGCCTCACGCGCCGTGCAGCGCGTCGTGGCGAAATATTCGTCGTCGAGATCGCTCGACAAGGCCCAGGCCCGGTCGCACGGCAACCATTCCGCCCAGTCTTCCCAGCCGACCTTCAGCGCCTCGCCGATCAGGACGGCGCGGAAGCCCGAGCAGTCGATGAAGATGTCGCCCTTGACGACCTCTCCCGACGCCAGGGTCAGCGACTGGATATAGCCGTCCTCCGGGCGCAGCTTGACGTCGACCACCGTGCCCTCGGTGCGCTTGAGCCCGCGCTTTTCCGACCAGCGGCGCAGGTAGGCGGCATAGAGATAGGCGTCGAAATGGTAGGCGTAGGAATAGGTCGAGCGGATCGACGTCAGGTCCTTGTCCGGAAAGTCGAACTTCTGTTCGCGGCTGGCGACGGACGGATAGGAAAAGTCGTCGATGTTGAAGTGGTGGCCATTGGCCTTCGCCCTGAGCCAGCACTGAAAGAAGGGCACGCCCTCGATCGGATGGCCGTGCGTGCCGAAGGGATGGAAATAGGTGTCGCCCTTGCGCGCCCAGTCGCGGAACTCGATCGCCAGCTTGAAGGTGCCGTTGGTCTCGCGCATGAACTCGACTTCGTCCAGGCCCAGGAATTCATTGAAGTCGCGCACCTGCGGCAGGGTCGATTCCCCGACACCAACGATGCCGATCTCACCCGACTCGATCAGGCGCACCGAGGTTTGCCGTGTGTTGAAGACCTTCGTCAGCGATGCCGCCAGCATCCAGCCCGCCGTTCCCCCGCCAAGTATGACGATTTTTCGCGGCGCCCTGCTGTCCATCCGCACTCCCTTTGCAAATCGTGTTTTTAATGTGTTTGCAGACAGAAGAGGCTGCGTCAAGGGGCCGTCGCCGCCTAGCCAAGCAGGACCGCGAAAATCAATATTAATGTAGTTACGTAACTACAATGTTGCCAAAATGTGTCGCCAAAAAATTCAATGCTGATAATGACTTATCAGTCTATTTCCGTGGCGCGAAGGGGTCTTGCGCGAATGGCAAAATGTGATTAGCCCTTAAGGAATTCCCGCATCCTTTATTTCCATGGACCCGGGAAGCGCCTATCATTGTCTTGGCGGGGCGGGCGTCCCGGCATATCCAGGACAGGACGACTTGTGAACGCGGCGCAGACCGTACGCCTGCCGTCTTTGGGAGCCCAGGGAGACAACAATGTCTGTAGCCGAGTTGAGCATCGCCTTCTTTTTCCAGATGTTCGTCATCCTGGCCGCGTGCCGGCTGGCCGGCTGGATCTGCGTCAAATATTTCAGACAGCCCCAGGTGATCGGCGAGATGATCGCCGGTGTTATTCTGGGGCCGTCGCTGTTCGGCCTTCTGCTGCCGGACGTTCAGGCGACAGTGTTTCCGCCCGAATCCAAACCCGTTCTCTTCGTCATTTCGCAGTTCGGCATAGGCCTGTTCATGTTCATCGTCGGCATGGGGTTCCAGACCGACCACTTCAAGAACAATTCCAATGCCGCCATCGCCATATCGCTGTCCGGCATTTCCGCGCCGTTTCTGGTCGCCATCGCCATCACCCCCTTCCTTCTGACGGTGCCAGGCCTTTTCAATCATGGCGTCACAGCCATGCAGGCGACCTTGTTCCTGGGCGCGTGCATCGCCATCACCGCCTTCCCCGTCCTGGCGCGCATCCTTCATGAAAAGAATCTGAGCCACACCAGGATCGGCACCCTGACCCTGTCGTCGGCCGCCATTGACGACGCCGGCGCATGGTGCGTGCTGGCCCTGGTCCTGGCGTCCCTGGGCGAAGGGTCCGGCGTGGCCGTAAAGGCGATTACCGGTGGCCTGTTCTTCGTCCTCTTCATGCTGCTGTTCGGGCCGAAGCTGCTGACGCCCCTGGCCAGGATCGTCGAGCGTGACGGCCAGATGTCGCCGGCGGTGCTTTCGATCGTCCTGATGGTCTTCGTCCTCAGCGCCTGGGCCATGGACTATGTCGGCATGCACGCCGTTTTCGGCGGTTTCATACTGGGTGTCGTCATGCCGCGCGGCAAGCTGACCGACGAAGTCAAAAAGACACTCGAGCCCATCGCCGTCAGCTTCCTGGTGCCGATCTTCTTCACCTATTCCGGCCTGCATACCCAACTTAACGTCGTCAACAATATCGAGCTGGTCCTGATCGCCGCCGGCATCCTCGTGGCCTGCGTCCTGGCCAAGGCCGGCGCGTGTTACCTGGCGGCGCGCGCCTGCGGGCAGGACAACCGTACCGCCCTGTCGGTCGGCACGCTGATGAACGCGCGCGGCCTGACCGAACTGATCATCATCAATATCGGCCTTCAGAAGGGCATTATCGGACCCGCCCTGTTTTCGATGCTGGTGGTGATGGCTATCGTGACCACCCTGATGACCTCCCCGCTGTTCGACCTGATCCAGAACTGGGGCAAGGCGAAGCCTGGGCGCACCAATTCGGTGGAAGACGCCTAAAAAGCATCCGTCCCATGCACGGTCCTGCCGCCGACGACGGTAAGCAGGACCTTCGTGCCGCCGATCTCTTCCGGCGCGATCGCGAACAGGTCGCGGTCGATGACGATCAGGTCGGCCAGCTTGCCGACTTCGAGCGAACCGACCTCTGTTTCCTGCCTCAGGCTATAGGCGGCATTTATCGTCATGGCGCGGATGGCGCTTATCAGCGGCAGTCCGGGATCGACGCCCAGACGTCCGGGGTATTTTTCCGCATCGGCGCCGAACGCCCGGCGCGTCACGGCGATCTGAAGCGCCAGCCATTCATTGAGCGCGTCCACCGGCCAGTCGCTGCCGAAGACGATCCGCGCGCCATATATTTCCAATAAACCGGAAGGCTCTACCAAGGCGTGGCGCGCCGGGCCCAGATAGTCGCGCACCGTATCGACCGTATCCGCGCCGGGCTTGCCCCACTGAAAGGACAGAACCGGCAGCGCGTTCAGTTCGCCAAAGCGGGCATAGTCATTGGGATCGACCAGTTCAGCGTGGGCGATGGCCGGACGGGCGGCGCTTTGCGGCCGCGCCTGGCGCAGGCTCGCAATCCCGTCCAGCGCCTGGCGGACCGCGCCGTCGCCGTCGGCGTGCATGTGAGGATCGATGCCGGCATCCGACAGGCGGATCAGCGTGTCGGACAACTGTGCATCCGTGAAATAGGGCTGCGGCCCCCGGTTCTTGCCGGGCCGCCACCGGGGCGCATCTTTAGTTCCGATATTTTCGAAGTATGGCGCAACCATCATGCCGGTCAGTGACGGCGCGGCGATGACGCCGTCGAGGAACAGCTTGGCGGTATGAATGCTGAGGCCCGGCGCGCTCCCCCTGCCCGGCCGCTCGTACTCGGTCTTTTGGCGCAGTACCTCCGCAACCGCCCGGCCCGCGTCATAGTCCGTGCCGGCGTCGATCAGTACGCCGAAATGCCCACGCGCCGTCAGTTCACCCGCCGCCATGACGTCGCGATAGGCGCTCAAGGTCTCGATGTCGGTATAGACGTCGAGAAAGCTTGTGATGCCCTGTTCGCGCATCATCTTCAACGCGATCTGCGTCGCCCTGAGATTGGTCGCGGCGTCGGGCGGCGGGACGTGCCTGCTGATCAGTTCCTGGGCGGCGTCTTCGAATCGGCCGGTGGGCTCGCCGTTCGCGTCGCGCTGAATGACTCCGTCCTTTGGGTCCGGCGTGTCGCGGGTCACCCCGGCGATCTCAAGGCCACGCGCATTCGTCAGGTTGGAGTGGCCGAAGGACGAACGCACCATGATCGGGCGCGCCGTTTTCAGGCTGTCTAGATCGGCATGGCTCAACACCCTGCCGACAGGCTGCACGGCCTGTTCGTACCAGTTGATGACGACCAGCCACTTCGCCGGGTTGGCCTGTGGCTCGGCATCGAGACAGGCCTGGATCTTCGCCTGGAACTGCGCGACCGTCAGCGGTTCGTAGCGCAGGTTGCAGTTCAGTTCGCGCAGGCCGCCCGATTGCGGATGCATGTGGCCGTCGATCAGTCCGGGCAGGACCGTATGCCCCTTGAGGTCGATGACCCTGGTCCGGCGTCCAGTAAAGGCCTTCGCCCCGGCGCTACCGCCGACATAAACGATGCGCCCGTCACGGACGGCAATGGCTTCGGCCACGGTATCGCCCACGTCGACGGTATGGATGCGGCCATGGACGAAGACGGTGTCGGCGGGTTTTTCCCTGGCTGCCACCGGCGCCGCGCATAAGGCCAGGGCTATGAATGCCGTGCAGAATACCTTCATGGTGCCCAATCCGCCAGGAATGTCAGATGGGTAAGACATAACCGGCGGAACGGATAAAGGGCAAGCCGTCCTATTTAGACAGGGTGGGCGCGTTGCGCTTGGGACCGACACCTTCGGGCACCGGGACACCGCCGGAGTTATAACCGGAATTGATCACAAGCACCGGGTTCTTTTCGACCGTCAGGGTATCGGCGACGATGATGCTCCACGCCGAGTCCTGGGCAACATTGCCGGCGGTCGAAACCTTCAGTTCCGCACCGGGAATATAGATGGTGCCGAGAAGTTTCGAGACTCGGTCCGAAGCAATGGTGAACTGTTCGACGTTGTCACGAGTCGTCACCAGCAGGAAACCGGCGAACGGACCGCTCTTGCGCGCCGCCAGCTGCACCTCGGCCCGGTCGGCGAAGTTGATCTTCTTGGTCGAGCCAAAGATAAGCGTCACGTCGTCGCCCCGGATCGTCGCGTTCTTCTTCGCGTCGAGATCGTCCATGAACCAGTGCTCGCCCGGTTGCAGGACCAGGGTCGCGTCCTGGTCGATGATATAGCGCTCACAGTGGACACCCGCCGGAAGGTAGGTTGTGGTCCCCTTCTCTTCCTTGATATTCTGCGGCTTGCCTTCGCATTCCGTCGGAGGGTTGAGGTTCATCGCCGCGAACGGATCGGGGATCCTCATCGCACCTGAATTGCCGGAGGGCGACACGGGACCGGAAATCGCACCGACGGCCTGGGTCCTGCTGGCCTGGATCATGGCGCTGTTCTTGACGGCGACATGTTTGTTGGCATGGATGGCGCAGCCGGTCGCGCGGATGCGCGCCGTATCCTGCACATCGATCCCACCCTTGCCCTTGCTGCCGGTCTGCAGGATGCACAGCGGAATGGAGCCGAGGTTTTCGGCGGTGGCGGTGACGTGAATGTTCATGTCGCCGAATTCCATGAAGCCCGCTATCGCCTGATGATCGGCGGCCGCAGTGACGGTCACGGACTGGCGATCGGCGGCAACCGTGGCGGCCACCTGGACGTTGGATTTGATGCCGGCGTTCTTGATCACCATGTTCGCCGCGGCAATCGCCGCCTGGACAGGCCCTTCATCACTGGTGCTGGCGATAGATAATCGGCCAGCGCCGGCCAGGGCGCCCGCGTCCACCGCTTCCTGAAGATTGCCGCGCTCATTGCTGGCTGCCGCCAGCTCAAGCACTCCGAAACCTGCGAACAGAAGCGGAATCGCGCACAACGCCATCACCGTCGTGGCATTGCCTCGCGTGTCGTTCAAAAGTCGGCTTAGGGTACGCGCGAACATTTCAAATCCCTGTGGCCATATATCCAACCAGAAAAGTGTAAATATTCCCCTCGCTCTTCCTGTTAAAATAATACCGCTGATACACGGCCATGAAGGTTAAGCGTCGCGATCACATTGACTCTTTAATGCAACGCCCGGCGAAAATTCAGCAAAAGCGATGGTGTTGTAGCCGCTCCGGGAATCACAGAGAGGATAGTCAAACAAAACGCTACACTTCGACCGTATTCATCTGTCCGCTACTTTGTTCCGCCGCTTGGCAAGTGAGCGAAAACCCTGGTCAGGGCCCACCCGTTCCCTTTCATCCACGAGTTTCAGAGCGCAGGTTTAACGCGGGCCACGCGCCGTTCCACCTACCGGCATCATTAGGATGCGGGTAAGACAGCGGGGGGACCAAGGTGACGCGGAAGTGATTTGCCAATGGCCACCGCGCATTGCTTTTCCTGCGCGTCCTGTGCCGCGTAAACTGAAGAGTTAGCCATGAATGAACAACCGACGCCACCGGGAAACGTCGATAAGGTTACATTCAATTCCGACGGGTTGGCTGAAACCCTTCCCCTCCGGACCATTCTGGATGCCACGCCGGACGGTGCCCTGGTTGTGTCGCCCGACGGCGATGTGCTGCACGCGAATGACGTCGCTGCAAAAATGCTGGAAGCCGATACTGCGGACGCAATCCTCGGCCGGCCGGCGCTCGATTTCGTCGCCACAGGTCATCAAGACGTCTTTGCCGAATTCCAACGCAGGATCGCGCTGGGTGAACCGGCCACGCTCGAATTCGAAATCGCGGGTGTGCGTGGCGGACATTGCTGCCTGGACGCCAGCGCCACGCCCCTCCCCACCGGCGATGGCCGCTTCCATGGTCTGTTGCTTGTCCGCGATATTTCAGATCGCAAGACCGCCGAGCGGCAACTGGTTGAAGACCGCGCCTCGCTTGAAACGCTCAACACGCTGAGCCGTGCACTTGCCTCGACGCTTGATTTGCAGGCGCTGGTCCAACTGGCGACCGACGAAGTCACGCGCCTGACCGGAGCGCAATTCGGCGCCTTTTTCTACAACATCGTCAATGACGAAGGTGAAGCGCTCCAGCTCTACACCTTGTCGGGCGCGCAAAAGAACGCTTTCGCGCAGTTCCCCCATCCCCGCACGACGCCCTTGCTCGGCCCCACCTTCCACGGGCACGGCACGATCGTCAGCGACGACATCACGTCCGATCCCCGCTATGGCAAGGCGCAGCCAGGCGGCATGCCGGCAGGCCACCTGCCAGTTCGCAGCTACCTGGCCGTGCCGGTCGTGTCCCGCAGCGGAGACGTGCTTGGCAGCATGCTGCTGGGACACCGCGACGCGGGCGTCTTCAATGCCCGCTCCGTACAACTGGCGGAAGGCATCGCCGCGTTCGCCGCCGTCGGCATCGACAATTCCCGCCTGTACGAAGCCGTCCAGTCCAGCGAACAGCGCTTTCGCGTGCTTACCGACGCCATGCCGCAACTGGTGTGGAGCACACGCGGCGACACCGGCATGTGCCAGTACCTCAGTTCCCAATGGCAGGAATATACCGGCGTGCCGCTCAGGGCGCTGCTGGGCTTTGGCTGGCTCGAAGTCGTTCATGAAGACGACCGGTCACACGCCATGGAGGTCTGGAAGGAGGCGCGCGCCAATGTCGCGCCCTATGCCGTGGAATACCGCATCCGGCGTCATGACCACGAATACCGCTGGTTCAAGGCCCGCGGAGAGCCCGTATCTGCCGGCGATGGTCAGGCACCGATCTGGTACGGCACCTGTACGGACATCCACGAACTGACGGAAGCCCGGCAGCGCGCCGAAGACGCCAACGTCGCCAAGACGGAATTCCTGGCCAATATGAGCCACGAGATCCGCACGCCGATGAACGCCATCATCGGCCTGTCGCACGTCCTGGCGAGAAGCCAGCCCCTGACGGAAAAACAGATGCAGTATATATCTACACTGCAACTGTCCGCCGACTCGCTGATGACGCTTATCAATGACCTGCTGGATATCGCCCGCATCGAAGCAGGGAACGTCGAACTCAATTATGCGCCGTTCGACCTTGCCGCTCTGATCGCGGAGGTCACGACCATCCTCGCCGTTCGCGCCTCCGAAAAAGGCATCGGCCTGACGTACGATACCGAAGGCGTTGCCGGAAAGCGCTTTGCCGGCGACGCCGCCCGGCTGCGCCAGGTCATCCTCAACCTGTGCAGCAACGCGGTCAAGTTCACCGACATCGGCTTCGTGCGCGTTACCGCCGAACGGCGCAGCGGCGGCGTCGCCCTCACCGTCCAGGACACGGGAATAGGCATCGCGCCGGAAAAGCTCGAAACCATTTTTGACAAGTTCGTCCAGGCCGACACCACGATCAACCGCCGTTATGGCGGCACTGGCCTGGGGCTGACCATCGCACGGACGATCGTGGAAGCCATGGGCGGCGCGATCTCGGTCGAAAGCGAGGTTGGCAAGGGATCGGTCTTTCATGTCGTGCTGCCGCTTCACAAGGCTCAGTCCCCGGCCGTGGCGGCCGATACGTCCACGCCCGCGAACCTGCCGGCAAACGGCAAAGGCAGGGTGCTGGTCGTCGAGGACAACGACGCCAACATTCTCGTTGCCCAAACGATACTCGAAGACGCGGGATACCAGGTCGACGTCGCCCGGAACGGCATTGAAGCCTTCGAACGGGCCCGCGCGTCGGGCTATGTCGCCGTGCTGATGGACGTCCAGATGCCTGGCATGAATGGTTTCGAAGCCACCCGGCTGATCCGGGAACACGAGCGCGCGACCTATTGCGCGCCTGTCCAGATTATCGGCATGACGGCCCACGCCTTCGCCGGCGACCGTGACCAGTGTCTGGCGGCGGGCATGAACGACTACCTTGCCAAACCTGTCAATCCAGCGGCGCTGTGCGAAGCGCTCGAACGCGCCGCCAGCCTGGCGCCTGCGTGGACCTGATGCAATCCCGCCCACAAGCTATGCGTCGTTCATGACACGCGACTGGGTGAAAAAGGCGACGTCATTGCGGACAGCGGCTTCCAGCAGTCCTTCGAAACTGGCTCTGGCCGCCTGCTGGCTGATCTGCCGGGATTGGTACGCATGCACGACACCCGTCAGCCGGCGGGTCAGGGCGCGTTCTTCAGCCAGGCCGAAGGTAAGCGACGTTACGGACAGGATCAGTGTCTTCATGTCCCGGCATGCGTCGTATTCCGAAATCATGTGCCGGTCCAGGCATTGGAAAACGGCTTCGACATAAAGCTGGCGTTCTGCTGCGGAACTAAGCGTGTACCCGGTCATTTTGTCCTCATCGCTGCCTGGAGGATCCGAAAAGGCGTATGAGGTTTTCAAGAGGAAAGTTGCTCTGGCGGCTTCACAAACCCGACATTTATTTGGGCGGATTGTGCTGGGATGAAAAATTCCACATTGCTTTTTTCCAACCTTCCGGTCAGCCATTTGCGGCGGAGAGCGTGACATGATGAGCGAGACGAACGTCGGAACCGGCATTGCCGCGCTCGACGATGTATTGGGTGGCGGACTGATCGCCAATCGCGTTTACCTGATCCAGGGCGCACCCGGTTGCGGCAAGACGACCCTGGCCTTGCAGTTCCTGCTGGAAGGCGTACGCAATGGCGAAACCGTCCTCTACGTGACGCTGGCGGAATCGCAGGACGAGTTGCGGGCCAATGCCGCCTCGCACGGCTGGACGCTCGACGGATTGAATTTCTGTGAAATCATTGCCGACGACCTGGGTTTGGAGTCGGATCAGAAATACACCATGTTCCATCCCGCCGAGGTCGAGCTCAACGAGACGACCAAGCGGGTCATCGCCCATATCGAACAGCTGAACCCGACGCGCGTTGTCGTCGACTCGATGGCCGAGATCAAGCTTTTGTCACAAAACACCCTGCGTTACCGCCGCGAAGTCCTGGCGTTGAAGAGCTTTTTCCAGGGGCGCAAATGCACCACCCTGTTCCTCGATGACAAAACGGCGACCGACGAAGAAGACCGTCAGTTGCAAAGTATCGCCCACGGCGTCTTCAATCTTGAGCAGTTGGCGCCCGAATACGGCGCCGAACGCCGCCGCCTGCGGGTCACCAAGTTCCGCGGCCGCAAATACCGCGGCGGTTATCACGACTTCAGCATCTCCCGGGGCGGCCTGTCGATCTTTCCGCGCCTGGTCGCCGGTGAACACCTCCGCAAGCACGAAGTCGGCCAGCTTCAGTCGGGGGTCCCCGAACTCGACGCCATGCTGGGCGGCGGCCTTGACTTGGGCACCAGCCTTCTGCTGCTCGGTCCCGCCGGCGCGGGCAAATCGACCCTGGGCATGCAGCTGTGCCTGGCAGCGGCGCGCGGAGGCCAACGCGCCGCCTTCTTCACTTTCGACGAGCGGCTGGAAACCATGCGCCAACGCGCACGCGGCATCGGCCAGGACCTCGACGTCCAGCTCGAAAAAGGCCTCATCACCGTTCAGACCGTCGATCCGGCGGAGCTGTCGCCCGGCGAATTCGGCCAAAGCGTCCGCGCCGCCGCCGAAGGCCTGGACGGCAAGGGCGCCGCGCGCGTTGTCGTCATCGACAGCCTGAACGGCTACCTCCACGCCATGCCGGAAGAAAAGTACCTGACGGCTCAGCTCCACGAACTGCTGACCTATCTGGGGCATCTCAACGTCATCACCATACTGATCGTCGCTCAGCATGGCCTGCTGGGCAGTACCATGCAGGCCCCCCTCGACACCAGTTACCTGGCCGACGGCGTTGTCCTGTTCCGTTATTTCGAAACCGCCGGAGAAGTCAGGCAGACCATTTCCGTCGTCAAGAAGCGTACCGGCGCGCACGAGCGGTCGATTCGCGAATTCCGCCTGGACAGTACCGGCATCCGTGTCGGTGCGCCCTTGCGCGACTTCCACGGCGTACTGACCGGCATCCCCGTCTTTGAAGGCCGACCCGGAGACCTGATCGCCAAATGAGCTCTGAGGCCGATTCGTCATCCCTCGTCCTCATCCTGGCGCCGACGGCGCGCGACGGCGCCACGACGCGGCAGATTCTGATCGACAACGGCATCGGGGCCGAGGTGTGCGCCACGATTGGCGACCTGTGCCAGGGGATCATGGCCGGGGCTGACGCCGCCGTCATCACCCAGGAAGCCGTCCTGACCAACCACGCTGCCCTGAGCCAGGCCCTGGCCGCCCAGCCGTCGTGGTCGGATTTTCCGCTGATCGTGCTGACGCCGTCGTCGCTGCAATCGGCCGAGACCATCGCCGCGCTGGAAAGCGTCGGCAACATGACCCTGGTGACGCGGCCGATCTATATCGCCACCCTGCTCTTCTCGGTGCGCTATGCCCTGCGCGACCGCGCCCGCCAGTACCGCCAGCGCGACAACGAAGAGGCCCTGCGCCGCGCCGTCGCCGCCGCCGAATCCGCCAATGTCGCCAAGACCGAATTCCTGGCCAATATGAGCCACGAGATCCGAACGCCCATGAACGCCGTCATCGGCCTGTCGCACATCCTGGCCCAGAGCCGGCCACTGACCGACAAGCAGACACAGTTCATCAAGACGCTGCACATGAGCGCGGAACAGCTTCTGGCCCTGATCAACGATCTCCTCGACATCGCCAAGATCGAAGCCCACGCCGTCGAACTGGAATCGATCGCCTTTTCGCCGCCGGCGATCATCCACGAGGTCGCCGGCATGATAGAAGTCCAGGCGCGCGAAAAGGGCCTGACGCTGACCCTCGATTGCGGCGGCCTGGATGACACCCAGGTACTGGGTGATCCAACCCGGCTGCGCCAGGTCCTGCTCAACCTGTGCACCAACGCGCTCAAATTCACTCACGAAGGCGGCGTCACCATCTCGTGCACCGCGACAGCGCGGCCAGATGGTCCCCGGATGATGGAAATCTCGGTGACCGATACCGGCATCGGCATTCCGCCGCAAAAGTTGGCGACCATATTCGAAAAGTTCGTCCAGGCCGACACATCGGTCACGCGCAAGTACGGCGGCACGGGACTGGGCCTCGCTATTTCAAAGACCCTGATCGACATTATGGGCGGCACCATCAACGTCGAAAGTGTCGAAGGCCAGGGATCGCGCTTTTCGATCCGCCTGCCGATGCAGCCCCTTCCCGCCCGCACCGGCGGCGGCGCCATCCTTTCTCCGGACACGGGCGAAATCTCTGAGGCGCACGGCCAGACAATCCTGCTGGTCGAGGACTCGCCCGCCAATGTCATGGTGGCATCGAACCTGCTGGAAGAATATGGCTACGATGTCGATGTTGCCGAACACGGTGCGGCGGCACTAAAGAAGCTCGCCGACGGCGCCGCCTATTTCGCCGTCCTGATGGATGTGCAGATGCCGGTCATGGACGGGCTGGAGTGCACCCGGCGCATCCGCAAGGACGAGGTCGAGCACGGCAAGGCACACCTGCCGATCATTGGCATGACGGCACATGCCCAGGCGCGCGACCGGGAGAAATGCTTCGAAGCCGGGATGGACGCCTATCTGGCCAAGCCCTTCGACCCGCGCGACCTGCGCAAGCTCCTGGTCGCAATCGCCTAGAGAGGCTACACACGGTCAATTTCAAGCTTGACGGAGCAAAAGCCGTCACCCATCAGTGACCGACCAGACAGGTCACCGAGGGACATGCCATGACGTTTGCAATAAGCCGGCGCGAAACGCTTGGCGGCGCAGCCCTTCTGACCGCGGCCGCCGCGACGGCTCATGCGGACGGCCTTCCCTCTTCCCTTCGCGTAACCGCGTTGAAGACCGAACAGGTCGAAAATCCGCTGGGTGTCGGGGTCCATCCGGTGCGCCTGTCGTGGCAGACAGAGACCTCGCGACGCAATACCCGGCAATCGGCCTGGCGCGTTCAGGCGGCATCGACGCGCGAAGCCCTGCTGGACGGCCGGGCGGACCTGTGGGACAGCCAGCGCGTCGAGAGCGATGCGACCTTTGGCATCCGGTACGGCGGACCGGAAGGCAAATCAGGTCAGCGCGTGTGGTGGCGGGTACAGGCATGGGATTCGCACGGTCGCACCGCCATAAGCGATCCGGCCTCCTGGGAGATGGGCCTGCTGTCGCCTGCGGACTGGCGGGCCCAGTGGCTGGCGATCGAAAACGCCGAACGCAGGGGTGACCGCGAAACCGGCCTCCTGTGGATCGGCGCGCCCGAAAAGCCTGCCGGCAAGACCGCCCAATTCCGCCTTGCCTTCGTGTTGGACAGCGCGGCTTCGGTGACCGTGCTGAGCGTCGCCGACGCCGATTATCGCGCCTTTGTCGATGGCCGGCGCCTGACCCTTCCGCCGTGGCAGCGCACCGCATTCGGCCCGCAGGGAACGGTCGAAACTACCCTGCCGCTCGCTGCAGGCGCCCATACCCTGGCACTAAGCGTCAATGTCGGCCACAATCCGCCGCGCTGCGCCGTCATGCTGCGCATCGTCCATGCCGACGGGCGCGTGACACGGATCAACGGGCTGGACGCCAGGGTCAGCGGAGCCATGCCGGACGGCTGGGAACAGCCAGGCTTCGACGACAGCGTCTGGCCCAGGGCCGCGCCGGTGAAAGGCTATGCCCAGCCCCTGCCGGAAGCGGGCGCCTACATGGTGCGGCGCGATTTCGACGCCGGCGCGAAGGTCGTGGCTGCGCGGCTCTATGTGACCGCGCTCGGGGCCTATGAAACCTGGATCAACGGCGCCAGGGTCGGCGAAGACCTGCTGGCGCCGGAAAGCATGGATTTCCGTAAGCGCATTCGGTATCGGGTCCACGACGTCACCTCCATGATCCGCGACGGCGCCAACACCATCGGCGCCATGGTCGGCGACGGCTGGTATGGCAGCCGCACGGCGCCCATGGGCCGGTTCGCCTTCGGAGAGCCGCCGCTGCGCTTCCTGGCGCAGCTCGAGATCAGATATGCCGATGGCCGGACGCAGATCGTCGGCAGTGATGATAGCTGGACGATCCGCCCGGCCCCGATCACGCGCGCCGAAATCTACAATGGCGAACACTATGACGCCCGCCTGGAACAGCCCGGCTGGGCCGAGCCGGGCTTCGCGGAGGACAGCGGCTGGCTTCCCGTCCACATCCTGCCGCCCGAGACGGACGCACCTCTGGAAGGTGCGCTCAGCCCGCCGATCCGCCGCATCAAGACCCTGCCGGCGCGCACGGTAACCGAGGTCAACGGCGTCCAAATTGTCGATTTCGGCCAGAACTTCGCCGGCTGGGCGCGTATCCGCGTCAAGGGCGAGCGCGGCCGCAAGATCACCCTGCGCTTCGCCGAGGTGTTGAAGGCCGATGGCGGCATCGACCAATCCAACCTGCGCGAAGCCGCCTGCACCGACAGCTATACATTGCGCGGCGATCCGAAGGGCGAGACGTGGGAACCGCGCTTCACCTACCACGGCTTCCGCTATGTCGAGGTATCGGGCCTGGCCGCGCCGCTGCAAAAGGCCGACATCACCGGCATCGCCATCCATTCCGCCCTGCCGGAAACCGGGACACTGAGCCTCGGTAATCCCCTGCTCCAGCAGTTCTGGCGAAACAGCTACTGGAGCCAGCGCTCGAACTTCATGGGCATTCCAACCGACTGCCCCCAGCGTGACGAGCGGCTGGGCTGGATGGGCGACGCCCATGTCTTCTGGGACGCCGCCGCCTTCAACATGGACCTCGGCGCCTTTACCCGGCGGTGGACGGCGGATGTGCGCGACGCTCAGTACGGCAACGGCGCCTATGCCTTCATCGCACCGAACTCCATGCCGGATACCGCCCCCAATCAAGCCTCGCCCGGCTGGGCCGACGCCGGGGTCATCCTGCCGTGGACGGCGTGGAAACGCTATGGCGACACCGCCGTCATCGACGAGAACTGGCGGGCGATGCAGGCCTATATCGGCTTTATCCTGGCCAGCAGCGACGGCTATATCTGGACGAGAAACCGGGGCTGGGACTTCGGCGACTGGCTGGCGCTCGACGCCAGGGATCCAGGCGACCCGACCACGCCCAAGGACCTGATCGCCACCGCCATGTTCAAACATTCGGTCGACGCCATGATCGACATGGCCGAGGCCACGGGGCGGAGCGCGGAAGCCGCCGGGTACCGCACCCTGAGCACAAACATCCGCGACGCGTTTATCCGCGCCTATGTCCGGCCCGACGGCACGGTCGGCAACGAATCGCAGACCGGCTATATCCTGGCCCTGGCCTACGGACTGATGCCCGACGCGCTGAATGCCGCCGCGGCGCAAAGGCTGAAGGACAATATCGTCGCGCGTGGCAATCTGCTGACCACGGGGTTCCTTGGCACGCCCGCCAGCCTGGACGTGCTCGCCGACAACGGCTTTGCTTCGACCGTCTATGACCTGCTGCTGCGGATGGACTATCCCTCGTGGGGATACATGGTGATGAAGGGCGCGACCACGACCTGGGAACGCTGGAACAGCGATGTCGGCGACGTCACGATGAATTCATTCAACCACTACGCCTTCGGTGCGGTCATCGGTTTCACCTATCGCCGGATCGCCGGGATCGAACCGGTCGCGCCTGGCTTCCGCGTCTTCCGCGTCAACCCGGTCTTCGACGACCGCGTGAAGACCGGTGGGGCAGACTACGATTCCGTGTCCGGCCGGATCACGACACGCTGGGTCCGCGACGGCAAGACATTTCGGCTGGACGTCAGCGTGCCTGCCAACACCCGCGCTCTGATTCACCTGCCGGCGTCGTCCCCCGACACGGTGCGCGAAGGCCGCCACCCCTTGAGCGCCCTGCCCGAAATCCAGTTGGTCCGGAGCGGGCCGGACAGCATCGTCCTTGAGGCCGGCTCGGGCCGCTACAGCTTCCGCGTGCCCGGATAGATTTTCAGAAGGTGTGCGCCATGCAACGAATTTTCCACTGCGTCGCTAGGCATTCCACGCCAAATCCTGCATAGTTCCGACGGTCCCGGTTCGCGCCTGCCGGGTGGATTCGGAACTCTCGGGGGATTGCGGTGTCACAGGATACGGTGTCCGGCGTCAGAACGCTGTCCGACAGGCAGAAGGAGGTTCTTCGCCTGATGGCGCGCCATCACAAGGCGAAAGAGATCGCCAAGATTCTCAAGATTCGTGAAACCACCGTGCGCACCCACATCGAGGAGGCCCGTCGCCGCCTTGGAGGCGTCTCGTCCGGTGACGCGGTTCGCGCACTGCTGGCGCATGAGGCGGTGCAGCCTGCGACCGAAGCGGCAGACACAGCCTCCGATCCCCTCCTCAAAAATTCAGGACCTCAATTTTTTCCGATACCCGAACAGGGGTCGGGCCTGCCATCGTCGGGGCATGAAACCGATCCTGCATCCCAACGCCACCGACCTGATCATCAACCTGACCGAGCTGGAGAAGGTCCTCAGCCTCCTGTCCAACCCGGACAAGCGCCACCACATAGCGGATACGATCTCCGCCCTGCGCGTGGTGAACATGACGGAAGGGTCAGAGAACGCGACCCTGACACTGGTCGCCTCGATAGCCTGGTTGACGGACACTGGAATGTCTTCATAGGACGGGGACAGCCTCTCAAATTCTGGCAGGTCGTGGCCATTACCTTCGTCGTCATCATCCTCCTGTCGATGGCGCTGACAGTGGTCATCCAGGCCCAGACCGTCTTCATCAGAGCTGTTCAGACTTTCAAAAGCCAGTCCGGCTGACCGTCCGCGGCCGCCTGGCAACGCGGGCCTGCGGGCCATTGGAGAGACACTATGCAAAGAGCGGAAATGGTACGCGTTGGCGCCGAGCAACTGACGACGGCGGAAAATGCCGTCGATATGGCGCTGGTCGAAGCGACCACCCTGGTCGGCAATCTCCTGCGCATGCGGGTTGAAGCCAATATGTCGCCCGTCTACGGCCACAAGGCGGTCCGTGCCTTCAGCCGCGCCATCGATTTGCTGGGCGAGGTCAAATCTGTTATGGCCGAAGGACATGAACACCTCGACGAGGTCAAGACCCAAATGGGCTGCCGCACCGTGGCCGCAGGCCTGCACGACAAGCCGGGTGGCACGACGGGGTTCCACGTAGTGAAGAAGGACGAAGCGGCTTAAACATGAGCGTGTGGCTGATAATTCAGTATGCTGGCATAGTTGTCGTCACACTTCTCTGTGCATGGGCCTGGTTCAGAGGCGGCCCCGCCGAAAGGATGGGGGCCGTCGTGCTCTTTTTGGGGTGGATATTTTCCGTCCTGTTCCATGAAATCCGTGAAGGCGGCCCGGGACCCGTGGTTGTCATCATCGATATTGCCATGGCGCTAGCCTTCATCGCGCTGCTAATCCGATATCACAAGATTTGGCTGGTCCTGATCGTCGCCTGTCAGGTCAACTTGGTGGCCGCACACTTCGTCGCCATACCCCAGTTCATCGACGGCTGGTCCTTCTTTGCAGTGATTAATATCTGGGGCGGCTACGGCCTGCTGTTCTCCATGGCGCTGGGCATGGTGCTGCATGAGATGGGCTTTGGCCGCCGGCGCAAGGTAGCGGCGCCGACCTCAGCGGGATAATTAATCCCCCACGGGCCGGTAGCTGACGAAGGCGATCCGCTTGCTGTCCGGCGACCAGGACGGGACGTTGATGGTGCCCTGCCCACCGAACAGCTTGGTCAGCGCCACGGGTGCACCGCCTCCTGCCGGCATCAGCATAAGTGTGACATCCTTGTTGGCCGGATGATCTCCGACGGCCACATCGGTGCCGAAGGCGATATAGGCGATCCATTTGCCGTCCGGCGAAGGATGCGGAAACCAGTCGCGCGTGCCAGCCTCATGTGTCATCTGTTCGGCGCCCGAACCGTCAACGCGCATCCGCCACAGCTTCATATTGCCGCTGCGCACCGAATTGAACCAGATCCACTGGCCGTCCGGTGTATATTCAGATCCGTCGTCCAGCCCGGGCGCCGTGGTCAGGCGCATCTCTGCTCCGCCTGCCGCCGGGACGGTATAAACGTCGTAATCACCCCCGCGATTGGCGATATAGGCAAGCGTCTTTCCGTCCGGCGACCAGCCGTGCCAATAGGACGGTCCCTCAGGCGTCACCAGGCGCGGCGCGCCGCCTGCTGCCGGCAGGATATGGATGCGCGACTGGTTATCAGGACTTGTCTGGTCGCTGACCACGATCCACTTGCCGTCCGGTGAGTATCCGTGGTCGTTGTTCATCTTGCTGAGCGCACCCGCGTCGAGCTTCGCGGGCGCGCCACCTGCCACTGGCAGGGTGAAGAGATGTCCCTTGGAATTATAGAGCAAGTTCGCGCCGTCGCGTGACCAGTTGGGCGCTTCGATCAGGTCCGTCGTGTGAAAGACGATGGTACGGTTCCTGTCGCCGATGCTCAGGATTTCCAGCGTGCTCTCGGCTTTGGTCAGCGGCGTCGGCCAGCCTTCGACGCCGGGCGCCAGGGGTTCCAGCGCGATCTTGGAAAAGACGGCGGTCTCCGACACCGCGTTGTTGTGAGCGCTTAGCGCCAGTCCCGCCAGGTAGGACTGGCCCAGCGCGATGCGGACGCCACCCCCGACGTGACGGACCTCGCCCTTAGCGTCCGATAGCGACATCCAGGCATAACCGTCATGATATTCGAGCGCGACGCGTTTCGCCCCGTGTTGATTGGCGATCACCTGGTGCGTTTCGCCACCCCGGGTTTCGCGATACTGCAACGATATCAACCCGTCGCCATGGACCATGATATCGACATAAGGACTGTCGGCATCGAGGCTTTGGCGCAGCATGATCCCGGCCTTGCGGTGAGGATCGACGCCTTTGCCGATGAACGCGATATCGGCGGCGATATAGGTGTCGCCTTTTACCGGACTGGCCGCATAGTGAAAGGCATCGACGGCGCCCCAGATATTGGTTCCCGACGCGGTCAGACGATAGCTGCCGTTCTCGAAGCTGGCCTTGCCGGGAATGGCGGTGGCGCCGACGTCGGAGTGGTTTTCGAAAATGCCGATGGCTTCGGCGCCGGCCTGACTGGCGATAAGCGCGCACGCGGCTACGGCCGCAAACAGGATTTGCCTCATGATGTCTCTCCCTGATTGTGCCGCGATCATTACGCGCCGCGGCCTTTGTAATCGATTACGAAGTTAACAGACAACACCTCCGGAGGGAAGAGGACTGGTGTCTTTCCGAGAATGCTCTACTTTGCACGCCGGGGAAAACGGGGGACATCATGACACGACATTTCGCAGCCCTACTGGCGGCAACGGCCTGCCTGATCCCGGCCATGAGCGCGGCCGGTCCGTGCGAAGACCTGGCGAAACTTGCCCTCAAGACCGGTGGGAAATGGCAAGCGGTCGAGGAACTGCCGGCGCGCTCGGTGGCCAGAGACGGTCCATGGTACGCCGGAGAAGACCTCTACGGGGAAGACAACGCGCACAGGCCCTCGGGCTTTATACCCCAGCCCTTTCAAACCGACCGCCAGCGCATCCTGAAGGAAGTTGGGCAAGTCGATCCGGCCGCACGGGCACTGGTCTCGGCCTATCTCAGTCCGTCGGCTAAGGCATTCGAGGCAGCCATGGAGCCAGTGGCTGAAAACACAGATTCCGGAGACCTCACGGTTCGCGTTCACCGCTGGCCGAAAACCAACCTGTTCGCGGTATCTGCGCATGACAATGCCTGGTACCAGTGCCAGCGCGAGGTCGCCCTCTTCTACACCGGTGCCGACGGCAAGATCCACTACGCCAGCTCAGAAGGGTTGAGCGATTGCACCGGCAGGGGCGATCCCGGAACATTTGCGCAGCCTGTGGCGGTGCGTGGCGAATTCGGCTTCATGGATGAAGTGCCGAACGACTGGTCAGTCACCGGTGAGCCCGGAATGCGTCAGGAAATCTCCCTGTGGACGGGCGATCGTCTCGCTGCCATGTGTCCGCTGGCCTATTATTACCAGATTGGTTACCGGCTCAGCCGGGACAAGGGGCAGGTGGATGGGCAAGGCAGGCCGCGGCCGGGCAACGCCCTGGACGCGTATCTTAAATCGTCTTTTCAAGAATGGATGCCGGTCTATGTCAAGGCACGCCATGCCCAGCGCACGCGGCCATCGACGCGTTCGTACAGCAAGGACGAGGAAACAGCGTACAATAGCCAGTTGGACGCACTCAAAGACTTTGCAGGAAAAAATACGGGCGCATTCATCACGTTGAAAGCTGCCTATGACGGTATCATTACGGATCATCGTGTGTCGCACTTCGACATTATTCATCCGCTTCGCAGGGGGCAGGCTCTATACTTGCTGACCTTCGACCAGGATTCCTCAACCGCCGGCGGGGTGTATCCCTACATCGACCTGGTGCTTTATTCCGTCGATGGCAACCCGCCCAGGCGCCTGGCCAATATCGGGGTCGATCGGATCGTTGGAAAACTGACGACCGTAAAGGTCGAAGCACGCGGCAATCGCTAGGCGGCCATGTCGCCTTCCAGGACGACCTCGACGATCTCAATCAGGGCTTCGGGCGTAAACGGCTTGAGCAGCTGACCGTCGGCACCGAAGCGGCGCGTGGCGTCCAGCGCCTCGTGCTCCGAGACCTTGCCGTCGATGCCGCCCGACATCGAGATAACCTTGACGCTGGGCCAGGTCTGCTTGATCTGGCGCATGCCCTTGAGCCCACCCATGCCCGGCATAAAGATATCGCACAACACCAGGTCGACGTGGGCGATATCGACATTGGCAAAAGCCTGTTCCATCGATTCGGCCTCGGAAACGCGATAGCCGCCCTCGGACAACGGTCCTTTTGCGATCAGGCGCACCGTGCGGCTGTCGTCGATGACCAGCACGTGCTTCTTGCGGCCCTTGCCACCCAGTCCCATGACCGTGAAGATGTCCGCGAGGATGGCGTCGTTGAATGGCTTGCGCAGGACGAAGTCCGCTCCGGCCTTGCGCGCCGCCTTCAGGGTTTCATCGATGGCTTCGCGGCTGGATCCGGCCGTCATCACGGCGATCGGCGTATTGCGCGCCGCCGTGCGAAACATGTTCATGTGCAGAAGCGTGTTATGCTGGGACACGAAAACGTCGAGGAACAGCGCCTGGATAGACACCAGCTTCAGGCAATCGAGCGCCTCACGCACCGTTTCGCAATGGACGACCGCCCAGCCTTGCGCCTCGATCATCTTGCTGATGATCAGCGCCTGGGTCTTGCTGTCTTCAAGGATAAGGGCGGTAGGCTGCATGGCGTTCGTCGTATCGATAGATGAAACACAACCTTTAGGCCGCGACCTTTAAAAATGCCTTACGCAAACCTTTGCAAGCGTCCGTTTTCCACAATTCAGCGAGGTTCTCGTGGCTTTTGCATTTTCCCGTCGCTGGGCGCGCTTCCAGTTGCATGGTCCGTGCAAGGCCAGGGACTAACGCGAGCTGGCATGACTGAGCCTTTTACCCGTCGCGGCGCGTCACGGGTTTTATATTGTACAAAAGCCCTTGCGGCTTTGCTAAAAATTATCATTAACCGGCTAGGCAGCCACGCATCGTGACTGCCGCAACCATTTCGGCAAAAACATCTTGACCGTCCGCCCGCTTACGGCGGTATGGTATCACTCGCATCTAACAAGGGGGAAGGCGTGGTCCGGGCACTGCCGGTTGTCATAGCTGTGCTGACGATAGCGCCGGGTTTGGCGCACGCTCAGTCGGCGGATTCGCCTCAGCCCCCCGCGGGCGAGGACGGCGGTCCCAAGAAAGACGGCGAAGACGCTCCCGATATCGTCGTAACGGCGCGCAAGCCGTCGGTGACCAACGCCATCGATCGCCGCATCTACGACATTTCGGCCAGCCCCGACGCCGCCTTTTCGACGGCCAACGACGTCCTGGCCCGCATTCCATCGGTTACGGTCGATCCGCGCGGCCGCATCGCCCTGCGCGGCGACAGCCAGGTCAAGATCCTTATCGACGGCGTCGAAGCCCGCCCCGGCGTGGTCAACAACCTTCAGGCGTCCGAGATCGAACGCATAGAAGTCATGACCAACCCGTCGGGCCAGTTCGCTTCGGACGGCTCCGGCGGCATCATCAACATCGTCCTCAAGAAGAAGCGCAAGGACGGCCTGAACGGCGTCGTGTCCTTACGGGCCGACGACGACGGCCGCTATGGCTTCAATGCGTCGACAAGCTACAAGACCGGCCGCTGGACGGCAGCGATCACGGCCGGGTTCAGCCGCACGCGCGACGTCACCGTCTTCGACGGCCAGCAGGACTGGACGACGGCGACGGGCCGCGAGACGACCGACGGCTACGACCTTTCAGTCAATGGACGGCGCCACGCCTATGAATACGCCACCCTCGCCTACGCGCCGACCGACCGCGACAAGATCGAACTGGGTTTCAGCCACTACCGCTGGCGGGCGGCAACCACGGATGACGGCACGGTTCTGATCACCGATGCCTCCGGCGAGGTAATCGAGGACCACGCCGAAGCCGTCCGCAGCTACGATCAGGGCAGCACCGGCGAGGTCAGTCTGCATTACACGCACAAGGGCAGGGTCGAAGGCGAAAAGCTGGATCTGCACATTTCCCGTGACGGCGGCCGCGCTTCGGACAGCGCCGCCCACCGCCTGATCCGAAGCACACCCGCACAGCCGGAGGCCGCCTACGCCTATTTGAATGGCTCACCCGACAGCGGCGGCTCGGTCAAGGGCGACTATGAGCGCCCCTTCGGCAAGTCCCGGCTGACGGCGGGCTTTGCCCTGGAACAGACGGAAAGCCGGATCGACAGCCGGTCCGAAACCATCGCCGCCATCGTGCCCGGCGAAACGGATTACCAGACGCGTTTCGATTATGAACGCCGCATCGCGGCGGCTTACACCACATGGCAGACGCCGCTCGGCAAATGGACGATCATGCCGGGCCTTCGCATTGAATCCGAAGAGCGAAAGGCCGGCGTTGTCGTGCGTGACGAAGACCGGCTTCTGCCGTCGCTCAGCCTTAATCGCGACCTGAACGAAAAGACGAAACTCGTCGTCAGCTACAGCCGCCGCACCCAGGCCCCCAGCCTCTATCAGCTCAATCCGCGCCGCATCTACTGGTCGCGGTATGCACGCTACGAAGGCAATCCGGAACTGAGGTCGCAGGAAACCGATGCCTACGAAGTCGGGTATGAATTTGTCGGCAACGCTTTCAGTTCGAACGGAAGCCTCTATTACCGCGCCAACCGCTACCCCGTGACGGAGGCCCGGCAGGTGGCGGCCGACCAGACGGTCCTCGTCTCCGTGATCAATGGCCATGCATCGCGCGCGGCGGGCCTTGAATGGTCGGCCAAGGGCAAGATCAGCAAGACGCTGGACTACTCGATCAATCTCAATGTCTTCGACAGCGACGTCAGCGGCGTCGTCGGCGGCGAAATGCTGAGCCGGCAAAATGTCACCTGGTCGGGCAATGCGATCGCCGAATACAAGCCCAATAGCCGCGACTGGCTGCAATTCAACCTGAACGGTGAAGGGCGCGCCGTCGCCTTGCAGGGCTACAAGACCGGCTTCTACCGGCTGGACCTGACATGGCGACACAAATTGACACCGAAATGGACGGCGTCGCTTCGGGCGCTCGACCTGACGAATTCGTCCAAACAGACCACCCTGTTCACGACGCCGCAGGGCGAATCCGTGACCGTCAGCCGGACGGAACGGCCGTCCGTCATGATCGGCATCGCCCGCAAGTTCGGCAACGGCGGACAATAGGCATGGTCGATCCGGTGTTGGCCATTTTGGCGGGCGTGTTGATTGTCCAGGTCTTGATCAGCTTCTGCTCGGTCAGATTTGTGCGCGGCATTTCCAGATGTCTTCTGCTGGCAATCTTTGTTCTTGGCCCACTCCTGCTGGCCATTTCGAGCTGGTTTGACTATCAGCACCTCCTGGCTGTCGCCATGTCGGATAGCCCGAGCGCCGCCGACGCGAACTTCAACAGCGAAACCGCAGGATTCCTCCTTATATTTCCGGTCCCCTGCGCCGTCGCCGGACTGGCGGGAGCAGCCATGGGATTTCTGGCGCAGCTGTTCCAAAAACGGCGCTGATCAGTTCAGGCCGCAGGTCCGGGCAGCGTCAGACTTGCCGCAGGTCTTGAAAAACACACCTGCCAGGTCGCGCGTCATCTTTTCGACCTTCACCGGATAGGCGTTCGACAGTACGATAATGGTCAGGGGCGTATTCACGAACCGCTCGTAGTCGCTCAGGTAACCGGGTAAGGTCCCCGGATGACCGACAAACGGTTCGCCCGCGACCTTATCGATATAGACGCCGAACCCGTAGCCGAAGCCATTGTCATGGAACAGCATGGCGCGGTGCGCGTCCGATATGTTCAGCCCCCTGCCGCTGTGCAGCGCGGCGTCCCACAGCAGCAGATCGTCGGCTGTGGAATAAAGGTTGCCCGAAGCGTATGTCATGCCCGGCGCGATATAGAACATGTTCCGCAATGCCCCACCTTCCATAAGGTAGCCCGGCGCCAGTCCCGGTACGATTTCGGAGGGGTTGTAATAGCCGGTATGCGTCATGTTCAGCGGGATCAGGATATGATCGCGCACATAGGCGTCGTAGCTTTGGCCGCTGGCCTTTTCGATGAGACGGCCAAGCGCCGTGTAGTTGGTGTTCGAATAGTCGAAACGCTGGCCGGGCGTGAACTTCAGCGGCATGTCGCGCACCAGGGCCATGACCTCTTCGGGCGTGCGATCGACCCGCACCAGCGCCTTGAACGAATTGCCGACCGACAGGAATTCCGGAATTCCGGAACTGTGGCTGAGCAGGTGCGTCAGCGTAATGGGCTGATACGCCGCCGGCAGGTCCGGCAGATAGGTCCGCACCGATTCCGTCAGCGACAGCTTGCCCGCTTCGACCAGCTGCAGGATGGCTACCGCCGTAAAGGTCTTTGTGATCGAGCCGATGCGGTAGGCCGCGCCCGCTCGGGACGGGATATTCCACGTCCGGTCCGCCATGCCGTAGGCCTTGCGAAAGACGGGCTTTCCATTAAACGCCACCAGCACGTCTCCGGAAAAATTTCCAGTGTCGGCATAGGATTGCGCCAGGGCACCAGCTGCCGCTTCGAAGGCGCGTCGGTTGTCGGCGGGCGTCTGAAGCGAAGTCTCCGCCAGGGAAGGCGTGGCAACGCAAAGCGCTACCGCTGAGACAATCAGGGATATGATGTGGCGCGGCATGAGACCTTCCGGCTTCCCGTTTCGATTTTATTTTGATGACATAGTTCGCCGATCCGCCAGCATCACGTTACAAATAAATAATATAAATATGCCGCCCAGCCTGCGCCGAGGCGTGATTGACATCGTATCAATATATGTTACGCCGTATCAAAAAATATATTCGAGAGGAAACCATGACCGTCAAAGCTCTGCTTCTCGGAAGCCTTGCCCTTGCCGCCCTGGCGCCCGCCGCCATTGCCGCCGCACCTGCCCCCGTCCAGTCCGTGCCGTCCGCCGCGCCCGTGCCGTGGAAGCCGACCGACGTCATCGCGCTCGCCGAAAAGGTCGGCGACTGGCAGCTGGCGACCCTGGCCGCCGGCCTGTCTCCCAATGCCACGCGCAACTATCCAGGTCCGAAAAGCTGGGAACAGGGCGCACTCTTCGTCGGCCTGACCAAACTTGCCGACCACAGCGATGCGCCGCAGTTTCGCCAGGCGATCCTGGCGCGGGGCGAAGCCAATGGCTGGGCTTTAGGCGACCGCGTCTATCACGCCGACGACCATGTGATCGGCCAGTCCTATCTGTGGGCGTACAGGAACGGCGCCGGCCCGGAATCGATCGACGGCATTCGTAAACGCTTCGACGAGATCCTGGCCAACCCGTCGCAGGTCGACCTCAGGCACGACGACTACGGCCCCAAGGGCGTCGAATGCGACAAGCGCTGGTGCTGGTGCGACGCGCTGTTTATGTCGCCGCCGGCGTGGATGGAACTGTCGGAGATCACCGGCGATCCGAAATACCGCGACTTCGCCAAGACCGAGTTCTGGGCGGCGACCGACTATCTCTATGACAAGGAAGAGCACCTCTATTACCGCGACAGCCGCTTCTTCGACCGCCGCGACATCAATGGCAAGAAGGTCTTCTGGTCGCGCGGCGACGGCTGGGTGTTCGCTGGTTTAGCCCTCCTGATCCCGCACCTGCCGCAAAACGATCCCGACCGCCCGCGGTTCATCCAGGTCTTCCGGGAGATGGCCGCGAAACTCGCCGGCATTCAAAAGGACGACGGCTACTGGGCGCCGTCCCTGCTGAGCGACCCGGCGACGGCGCTACCGGAATCGAGCGGAACCGGCTTCTATACCTACGGCTTCGCCTGGGGCATCAATGCGGGCATCCTCGACCGCGCCACCTATGAGCCGACCGTGCGCAGGGGCTGGACGGCGCTGGTCCGTTCGGTCCATCCCGACGGCAAGCTGGGCTACGTCCAGCCGGTCAGCGATCGCCCGGATGCCGTCGAATACAGCCAGACGCACTTCTACGGCGTCGGCGCCTTCCTGTTGGCCGCCACCGCAGTCGCCGACATGAAGCTGACCCCGGTCGCAGCGCTCAAGACCACGGCCAGCATCGAGAACCCGTCGGCGTTCGACCAGCCCGCAGCCTTTGTCAGCGTGCCGGTGGCGAGCCTGGGGCATTCAGGCAAAGGCGTCGGCGGCTGGTCGGTCGTAAGCGGCGGCAAGACCTACGCGGCGCAGTTCGACGCCGCCAGCAAATCCATCGAGTTCGCCCTGCCCTTGAAGGCGCGCCAGACAGCAACCGTATCCTTCCTGCCCGAGCAGGCGCCGCTGCCGCGCCAGACCCAGGCCATCCTCAACGTCCAGGACGGCGGCAAGCTCGACAACAACGTGCTGAAAGGCGGCATCTATTACCTGCGCCACCGCTATGAGGTGCCAGCGGACCATTTCATCCACGACGGCCTGGTCGCCTTTGAGGGCATAGGCTGGGAATCGGACAAGGCCGCCTACCGGCTTTATCTCGATGAGCGCTATGCCGGCGACATCTACGGCAAGAAGCTGCCGCGCCCGATCCTGCAAACCATCGGCCAGGGCGCGGACGACTATCACAAGATGGCGGACTGGGGCCAGGACGTGCTCCAGGTCAATCAGAGCCTGGGCATGGGAAGTATCGGCGAAGTCCGAAACGGCAAGGCGACGCAGTTGGGCAAGGGCCGGATCACCGCCGAGGCCAATGTCCACGGTCCGGTCTCCGCCGGCGCGATCGTCGAAACCCGGGGCTTCGATGACGGCAAGGCGACACTGACGGCCAGTTACGAAATCCGCTCGGGCTCGGCGCTGACCTATGTCGATGCAAAGGCCACCGGCAATTCAGGTCCCATGGCCGCCGGCATCGTCCACCACAAGGACATGACCGTGCTGAAATCCGATGCGCCATCGGGCAGGTGGGGCTATATCGCATCGTGGGGCAAGCAGAGCCTGGCCGGTGACGATCTCGGCATGGTCCTGTTCTATCCGGAAGATGCCGTGGCCACGCGCTTCAACGACGATGGCCAGACGCTTTATGTCACCTTCAAGGATGCGGCGAAAATTCGCTATGCCTATGCCGCCACATGGGCTCAGGACGGATCGGGTGTGCGCGACCTGGCCGGCTTCAAATCCTGGATTGCCGCGACGCGCGATGGCCTGAACAACCCGCCACGGGTCTTGGCGCCTAAGAAGAAGTAAGGGTAACCACGGGCAGGCGCGCAAAAGCGAAGCGTGTCCGTCTGTCGTCAGGAAAGCCCCTCACTCCCTGCTGAGCATAAGCTCGAACTGGGCGAGCAGCTTCTCCAGGCCGGTGGCATCGACCGGCCTGGGGATACCGACGTCGAAGCCTGACGCACCGCTGCTTTCGATTGCCCCTAAGTCACCACGGCCGGTAATGGCCACGACCCACAGGTGCCAGTGACCGGGTCGGCGCGGATGGCGTGACACAGGTCGATACCTCTGAGGCCCGGCGCCTGGATGTCGATCATTACGACATCCGGCGAGAACCGCTCGATCCTGGCGATGACTGAAGAGGTACCGGCTATACTTACCTCATGGCCCATCTCGATCACCACGCATGATAACGATTGCGCAGCGGAACAACCGTGCCTACTGATGCCTTAGCGACGACGCCACGGAAAAGTCCCGCGCCGTTACCGCCGACTGTACGGCAACGGTCGCCAGCGACACGCCGACAGCCACCACCCCCGCCCCCAGGAACGACCACGCGGACAGGGCGACGTGTTCTGCGAACGAACCGAGCCACGCCTGCAGGCACAGCCACGCCACCGGCCACGCCACCAGGTTGGTCAGGAGGAAGGGCCACAGGAAGGGCATGAAACGTTGCAGGAACAGGTCGTTGAAGGTGGCACCCAGCGCCTTGCGGATCGCCAGTTCACGCATCTGATGGCGCGTCAGGAAGATCGACAGTCCTGTCAGTCCCAGCGACGACAGCATGATGGCGACCGCCGACACGGCGTAAAACGCGACCATCTGCTGCCGCAGGTCGTGATATTGCGCCATCAGGTAGTCGCGGAAAAAGCGTCGCTCGATCGGAACGGTCTCCGCCGACGCCTGCCTCCAGGCTTCATCGATCGCCGCCAGTGTCCGGTCGCGGTGGCGCGGATCAAGGCGGATGCTCATCTGGGTGAAGTATTTGGAAAAGTTGTCGAAGATCATCGGCCGCATCGGCTCGTACAGGGTCGCCACCCGCAGGTTCGGGATGACGCCGACGATCCGCGAGCGCATGAGCGTGCGGTCGCTCTCATAGTCGATGTCGTGGCCCAGCGCATCCTGCGGCGATACGAAACCAAGGGCCCGGACAGCGCTTTCGTTGACCATGACTTCGCGCGGCGTTTCCGGCAGCAGATAAGTGCCCGACAGATTACGCCCGGCCAGCATCGGCACTTCGTAGACCCGCAGGAAGTCGGGATGGGTGGAGTTGCGCGTCAGTGCGACCAGCGGCCGGCCGGATCGCGTCACCCATCCCGGGCGCACGAAATCATTGGTCGGGATGCCATAGGATTCCGCTGCGGCCACGACGCCCGGCAGCGACCGTACCCTTGCCACGAACGCCGCATTGATTTCCTGCGTTTCACTAAAGCGAACCATGACGACATCATCGCCGTTGAAGCCGAGCGCGTCGCGGGTGGCGTAGCTCCATTGCCGGGCGACTGTGTGCGAGGCGGTAAGCAGCACGATGACCAGGGCCAGCTGCGCCACTACCCAGCCACGCCAGCGCATCGAGGCGATGTCGGTGCTGTGCACCACGTCGCCGGGGTGCGGCCGCGAGATCATCACGGCCGGAGGCAGTCCGCTCAGAAGCACAAGCACGAGAACGGCGGAAACAACAGCCAGAAGCAGACCCAGCGGCACGGTCCACAGATCGAGCCGCAGATCGAGCGCGCCGTTCAGCGCCGGCAGCAGGCGTTCGACGACGGCCAGGCCCAGGCCGGCGCTGACGGCGTGGACGATGAGGGCCTCGCGCAGCACCTGCACCACAAGGTCAACCCGTCGCGCCCCCAGTGCGCTGTGCAAGCGGTGCTCGGCCGTACGCTCATTACGCTCGGCCAGGATCAGGCCGGAAAAGTTGATACAGGCCAGGGTTACGATGGCTATGGCCACGACGATCAGGGCCAGAATCGAATCGAAGTGGCCGCGCGGCTTAAGTTCGCCGTCGCCATGCGACTGAAAATGCAGGCGGCTGAGCGCGGTCAGCCTGAACCCGTCCGGCAGATTGTTCGGTCCCTGCCAGTGCGCGCGCGTGACGGCTGCCAGCCTGCCCGCCAGCGCCTCCGGGTCGGCGCCGGCTTTCAGCGTCATGTAGGTATAGCTGTTGGGCCACAGGAAGTTGTGATTGCCGTCGTAGTTATGGAGCTTGGCGTAGATGCTGTTGCCGGCCCCGAAGATTTCCCGGTCGAGATGGGTATTGGCCGGAAAGTCCTTCAGCACGGCGGTAACGGTCATGCGATGACCGTACTGCGTGGTGACGAACTGGCCCAGGGCGTCGGCGCGGCCGAAATAGGCAATGGCCATGCGCCGCGTCATCACCACGCTGCCCGGCTTTTCAAGGGCCGTATCGAGATCGCCGTAAAGGGCGGGCAGCTTGAGCACTTTGAATATGTTGGCGTCGGCCCAGTAGAAACGTTCCCGGGCGTGACGACGGGCCGTACGCATCGGCCATTCGACCGTGTCGAAGCGCGCCACCTGATCGACCTCCGGCATGTCCGTCCGCACCCAGCGCGCTACGCCGGCTGGCGTCCGGTCGCTCCAGATCAACGGCTGGCCGGCGGGACCGTAGCTGGCCGACACCAGGTAGACGCGATCCGGCCTGCCCAGGAAGCGGTCATAGGTCAGTTCGTCCCGGACATAGAGGCCGATGACGATCGCCGAACAGTAGGCCAGGGTCAGCCCGGCCACCATCAGCAGGTAAACCAGCCAGCGGGCGCCGATAATCCGCCAGACGACACTGTAGACGCGGCCGATTTCGGACAGGTCGAACCTCACGACAGCCGCCGCGAACTGATATGGACGCGGCCGTCGTGCAGCTCGACGATGCGCGACGCCTGATCTGCCTGGCTCGGGGCGTGCGTAACAATAACGACCGTCGTGCCTCCGGCGTTCAGTTCGTTGAGAATGCCAAGGATCTGCTGGGCGTTGCGTGAATCGAGATTGCCGGTCGGTTCGTCCGCCAGAAGCACGGATGGATTGCCGACGATGGCGCGTGCGATGGCGCAACGCTGTTGCTGGCCGCCCGACAACTGGCGCGGCAGGTGGTCGGCACGGTGCCCCATGCCCACCCTGTCCATGGCCGCCTCGACCAGCGCCCGCTGTCCGGCCAGGTGATCCCGGCGATAAC
>CAMLLA010000003.1 GCA_946480525.1 uncultured Asticcacaulis sp.
TCGATGTCATGGAGGAACTGGTCAAGTTCACCCTGCTGACCCGCGACTGCGCCGGTTATCTGGTCGATCGCTATAGCGAGCGCAAGGAAACAGCGCAAAAAGCCAAGCCTGTCATCTCCGCACCAGATCAGCCGTCGTGTTGCAAAACCTGCTGCCCGGTCCCGGCCGACGCGAGTCTGGCGTCAAGAGCGCTCACATGACCGGGCCGCTTACATTCGAACCGGTGGCCGTGTCTGACCCGGACCTGCGGGCCGCCCTCGAAGGCGAGCGCCTGCCGGCCAGCGACCTTGGTCATGGCGATCAGGTATTCTGGAGGCTGGTCATTGAAGACAAGCCAGCCGGTTTTGTCGGCATCGAGCGCTACGGCAAGGCAGCGCTTCTGCGGTCACTGCTCGTTACGCCCGACGCGAAGGGCAAGGGTTACGGCGCTGCCCTGGTGCGGTTTGCCGCTGAGCAGGCTTCGGACACCGGCATCAGTGAACTTTGGCTGCTGACCAATACGGCCGCGCCGTTCTTCACGTATCTGGGCTGGCGTCTCCGCGCCCGAAGCGACGCCCCACAAGACCTCCAGACATCGGGAGAGTTTGCCGGCCTTTGCCCTTCGTCGGCGACCTGCATGTCCTGGAAGACCGGAACATAGCCGCCGCTATTGTGCGGCCCGCCCGCACCGACTATTATCCCCGGATGCGTTCGAGCTGGATCCAGATCATTGGGCTTTTGTGCGGGCTGATCGCCATGTTGGCCTGCCTTCAGACACCGGCTGCGGCAGGATCGCTTATGCTCCGGGAAACCGGCGGATCGCATGCGGCCATGGACATGACGTCCGACATGCCCTGCTGTCCCGACAAGGGTACGGTTCAGCTCAAGGTCTGCAGCCAGCCATGTGCTGTTATTGCCGTGGAAAACTTCAGCCTGGTCTACCGCCCATACGTCAGACCTCTTCGCTTCGGCTTTGGCACGTCCCGCGGCACCGGCATTACCTACGATCCGGCGGCGCCCCCTCCGCGATAACGCGTCAGATGAACCTTTACATTCAAAGTTTCCAATCTGATGGAGTTATCTCAATGAATATCCGTATCATTACCGTAGCGGCCGTGGCCGTCCTGTTGTCCGCCGGCGCCGCGATGGCCGCACCGGAGGCCGTGAAGGATGCCGTTAAGGCATGCTGTGAGGCCATGGAGAAGTGCTGTTGCTGCAAGGACAAGGCAGACAGCAGCCATGAGGCCCACACGGCACACTAATAACGAAAGCCGTTCCAAGGTGCCCGCGCCAGTCTGTTGGCGCGGGCATTTGCTTACCCTTGCGGGAGGAATAGCGCCGGGAACGGAAAATGGAGCCGTCTTTGATTCAGATCCTTAGACACGGTCTGAAAGCGGAAATCAGCCAGCATCTTCCCAGGCCTTCGGCCGTGACCGTGGCATTGTGCTGACTATGCATGCCAGGCTAATGACATCATCGCTATCGATAGCCGCAAATTCGTAGCGGTCCGTATTTAGCCCCAGCGATTGACACGCTTTCAGAGGAATGTCGTACCATTGCCCCAATCGATTGTGTTTGGCGTGAAGCACAAGCTTTGACCGCGCGCCAACGGCATGGCGGGTCGAGGTGATCGCATTATGGAAGCCGCCCAAAGGCGATGCACTCATGATCGTGTACGCGTGATGAAGCACGTCGTGTTGCTGCACAAGTATATAGACCGGCCCGCCTTTCCCGCGTTCTGCCCTGACCTGAATGCCTGTGCTTGCGTCGAGATTTATTGAAACGGACATCGGTAACTCCTGGTCAGGACCGCTGAGGCCCGGCGTCGCACCACTCCGCCTGGCCACCGGCCGCGGATATGATTGCAACAGCCTTCTGGGCAGCTCTCGCTGCATCTTCGTATGTCGGAAATTCGCTGACCATGCGCCCGTCTCGGGTCAAATGCCAGATGCCGCCCTCGGCGCGGACTTCGAACCGTATCCAAACCCGACTTTCGTTTCCAACACGTAGCTCCGGCTCAAGCCATAGCCGCACCCATTCCGGGGCGGAGGAGAGCAATGTACTCTGCGCATCCGAAGCGCCGACGAACAAGGTTGCATGGACAAACTGGGAACCGTAAGCCAGAACCGCGTCGTGATCGTCCGCAGGTGCCAGTGCAGCTTCGCTCGCGAAGCCCTCTTCGATTTTGCGCAGGAGTCTTGGATTGTCATCTAAAAGCGCTGCGAGCACGACCTGAAGCACGCGCCTGTGCACGCGATCTTCTATACTTAATTGCGCGCGGTTCATTGGTTTTCCATCTTGACGGACATGCGGGTGCGCGGACCGGTAAGGCCTTCAATTTTCAGGTAGAATTCACCACGCCTGTATCTCGGCTCGACAGTCGCAAGGACACTTTGCAGCCCGCTGGGACGCGCCGGGGCTATCGTACGGGATCGCCAGCCCCGCAGTGCGGATGGCTCCTTCGCCACCACCACCTGGGGTCTTGCGATTGCGAGGTCGTGGATTTTTGCGTAATTCATTGAGCTTCTTTCTAAAAAGTCTTGGCCGCGGGTGACATCGTATCAATTTGCGCGGGTCGGCCTCGGCGGATGACGCGCCACCAGCTCGGCCGAACCGCCGGTGCAGAAGACTTCCTGCATTCCTTGATGTGCGGCCTCAAGCGCGCCTTTTTGCGATACAAAACCGCCAACGAGCCGCCCGTCGCGCAGAACTTCCCATAGGTCGTCATGCTGCTGTACGACGAAGAGGACAGCCAAATTCTCGTTTGCCAGGTTCGCCTCTCCCGCCGTCGGCCAAAGATCGTCCCACAACGATATGGGAGACGCGTTTGACGACAAGGCACCCTCGGTACCAAGCCGGATGACTTCCCGGACGAAGGCTGCCGCATAGGCTGCGGTGTCTGTTTGTCCGAACGGTGGCACGACACGAACCGGTCGGCTGAAGGCCTCTTTCATCCGTTCCAGGATTTTTGAGTCGGTTTCCACCAAATAGACAATCAATGCCTGCAGGACCTGCTCATGCGCCAGCACGCGGCGTTCAAGGTCGGTCGTTTCGTTGGTCATGGCTGCTCCCGCAATAACGGCATTCGGTCATCAAATGATGGTCCAGTTGGATGTGTACTCTCTATCCGTGTGCAATAGACCGTCTTCGGCTTTCCATGGACGGCATTGATGCTGGTCGCCGTCGATGTTGACTGCCAGCCCCGCCAAGCCGAAATTTTCGACCAGGCCATACGCTGTCGCGCCGGAGGCCATTTCGATATCGAGAACGTCGCCAGGTGCAAGATCCCAAGTCGTGATGGCAATTTGGGTGCCGCTGCCGAAGGCGGTATTTGATGTGACGGCGTCATGATGTTTCACGGCGCGGCTTTCCAACCCGGGCGTAGCGAACTTGCACGGTGTCTGAACCGTCATTGGGTGTTCCATTGTAGGGGGGCTAAATATCCGAGCGATTTCGGACATCGTTTTGTGTGACGCGGTTGCTATCTAATGAGCCGGAGAGCGCATTTAGGTTCCGAATGATCGACGTCGCAGCGATAGAGCGCGACAGGTTTTAGGGTTCGCATCGGAGCAGAAATTTCAAGAATATTAAATATATCTCACAAAATGTAAGAATGTAATATTTAAAATAATAATCCGCTATTTTCGATTAGACCCATCCTCAATGAATGATGATAATATATTTCAAAATAATTTCCTTGATTTTATTCGCCATATAAATTATTACAGCATTATCGACTTATGATTGTCTGATGATTTGTTTTGCGCCCTAGTCGCACAGATGAAGCTCCCATTCAAATTTATTCGAGAGGTGCCGATGCATTTTGCATAGGCACGTATAACATTACCATTGAAAGGGTTCGTTATGAGCGCAGGTACAGTTAAGTGGTTCAATTCCACAAAAGGTTTTGGTTTCATCGAGCCGACAAACGGTGGTCAGGACGTCTTCGTTCATATCAGCGCGGTTGAACGCTCTGGCATGAACAATCTTCACGAAGGCCAGCAAATCACGTACGAACTGCAACGTGACGCAAAGTCGGGCAAGATGTCCGCTGAGCAGCTCCAGGCAGCGTAGCCTTTCTCTTCACAGGGAAGACTGATTTAAGGTCGAACCTCCGGGTTCGGCCTTTTTTGTTGTCGATACCTAGGCAATCTACGTGTGAGATTAGGATTCACGGACCGACATACGGAGGATGGCAGCGCCGCGTGCCATATGGGCGACGCCACGCGCTCGTTGCCGACATCCATAACGTCGATCGTCTTGCGCATCACGGCGGCAGGTCGCAAATTCCGCGTATTTTTACAATCATCCTGAGCTCTCCGACGCTAAATTGCGGTCATCGAAGAGGTCAAGCCGATGAACCGCCGCCAATTTATAACATCCGCAACCGCAACAGCTTTCCTGGGCGGCATCATTACCCCATCCGCCCATTCCAAGGAGACCATGGCCATGACAAAGCCCGCACCGTTCCGCATCTCGATCCCGGAAGAAGAGATTGCCGACCTGAAAATCCGCCTGAAGCGCGCGCGGTGGCCGGTTGAACCCGATGGCGACAGCTGGGAGCGTGGCATACCCGGGAGCTATCTCCGTCAGCTTGCCGACCGGTGGAGCGCCTTTGACTGGGCCAGCCACCAAGCGGCGATCAATCGCTTCGACCAGGTTCTGTTCTCTTATGAGCAACACGATATCCATGCCTTCCACGTCCGTTCGGCAGAACCCGATGCGGTGCCGCTTGTGCTGCTGCACGGCTGGCCAAGTTCAGGACTGGAGTATCTGAAGGTTTTTGAAAAGCTCGCCGACCCCGTCGCGCATGGCGGCAAGGCTTCGGATGCCTTTCATGTCATCGCACCGACCATGCCGGGCTTCGGGCTGTCCCCGGCGGCAACGACCGCCGGGTGGAGCATGGGCAAGGTCGCCGACGCGGTCCTCGCGCTTGTCTCGGCCCTGGGCTACGAACGGTTTGCCGTGCATGGTACCGATATGGGCGCCGGCGTGGCGGGCGAACTCGATGTCCGCGCGGCGGGGCGTGTCATCGGCCTTCACACCGGAACGGACAGCGATACCGCTGTCGCCGTCGCCTCGTTCATGAAGGACGCCGCACTGGCGCGAACCGACCTGAGTGACGCGCAGAAGGCCGACCTCGCCAAACGGTTTGCCGGCATGGACGACCGGAACGGATACCTGGCAATCCAGTCGTCACGGCCCAAGACGCTCGGCTTCGCCCTCCACGACTCCCCAACAGGCCAACTGGCGTGGATCGCGGAGAAGTTCGCGGCATGGACGGATCCGGACAAGGCCCTCATCGAAGACGCGGTCGATCTCGACCAGTTCCTGGCCATCGCATCGACCTACTGGTTCGGCGGTGGCGGCGCGGGATCGGCCCATGCCGTCTGGGAGAGCTTCAGGGCGATGGGTTGGGGCGCGCAGACCCATACACCAAAAGGCGTCATTGCGTTCAACGCCGATGACCTGACCCGCCCGCTTCTTGATCCGCAAAAGGCTTTGAGCCACTGGACGTCGCGTTCCGACGGCGGTCACTTCCCCGCGATGGAATTGCCCGATGTGCTCGTCGCCGATCTGCGCTTGTTCTTTTCGACTCTAAGGGCGTAGATCATGACGGTGCATCACCGGACGTTCACCGTGCAAGGGGCCACGCAAATGCCATTCGATACTGCCCGGATACGCTGCCATCACCAGCGCCTCACCGGCGCCCGGCCCGCCTCCGCCTTGCAGGTCGTCGAGTGGTTCGGCGCCATCCAGGCCCAGGATTTCGGCGCCGCGCTGTGGGCCGTCGGACAGCGATCGGCCGGACTGACCGCCGAAGACGTGACGCGCGCCATCGCGGACAGGGAGATTGTCCGCTCCTGGCCCATGCGCGGTACGATCCATTTCGTGCCAGGCGCCGACCTGCGCTGGATGCTTTCGCTGACCAGTGCGCGCGAGAATGACCGCGTCCGCTCGCTGCTTCGTGGCCTTGGCCATGGCCAGGCGACACTTGATCGCGCCCGCGGGATACTCGAAGCCGCCTTGAGCAATGGCCCTCTGACCCGGCCCGAAATCTATGAAAAGCTCGAGCAGGACGGCATTCCAACGGCAAAAACCGTAGGTATCCAGATCCTCACCTTCTGGGCGCAATCGGGGCTGATCTGCTTCGCGGAGCATTGCGGCAAACAACCGACCTTCGCCCTCCTCGACGACTGGCTGGCGCCGGAAAAGGCCAACCAGCCCGATCGCGAAACAGCGCTGAGGACCCTGGCCGAGCGCTACTTCCGCAGCCATAGCCCGGCGACCGAACGCGATTTCGCCTGGTGGGCGGGGATTACGCTGACAGTGGCGCGCGAAGCTATCCGGCTGGCCGGCGGGCTGTTGTCCGAGCGCGTCTTGAATGGCGTGCCGTTCCTGTCGCACGTCGACAGCCAGCCGGACGCGGATGCTGAGGGTGACGTGCTGCGCCTGCTGTCTCCCTTCGACGAAATCCTGGTCGGCTACAAGGATCGCTCGGCTTACGATCTGCAAAGCGGCGCGCCGGACCAGACGCTCAACCTTTTTGGCCCCACCCTCCTGCTGAACGGCCGTCTCGTGGGTTCCTGGCAAAAGACGCTCGGAGCAAAATCCGGCCGCGCCACCCTTGCATTTCTGCCCGCAGCCGACCCACGTGCGCGAACCCTGGCCGACGCCGAGATCAAACGCCTCAGCCACTTCTGGGGAATGCCTGTCGTCGCGTCCTGACCGCGGGATCAGATCTTGTGAACGGCCTCGAGGTCCGAAGGCACGTGGCCCATGATCTTTTTGATCGATTTGATCATGTGGGGCTGGTCCGTATAGCCGAGATCGACCGCAACGGCCACGGGCCTGTCGCCGGCCTTCAGGCGCCGTACGGCTTCCTGGGCGCGGCGGATCAGTTGAAAATCCTTCTGGGTGATGCCCGTGACCTTCTTGAAGCGTTCCTGGACGGCTCGCTTCGACGCCGCCTTTGGATGTGCGGTGAAGGCCTGGGCGACCAGGTCGTCGGATTGCAGGAGATTGGCGGCAACCATCATATCGGTGAGCTGTTCGGCGTTCCGAAAGGTCGGTAATGGCAGCTTCACCCCATTGAGCGTGAAGCCGTCCTCGTCCATGGGCAGAAATCGCACCCCGGGATTCGCGCCGGTTTGCCTGTCCTGCGTGACATAGACGTGCGCTGCAAATGAGATGACGATGCCGTACTCGCCCGCCGCATAAGGCACGTCGACCGGTTCCTTTCCCTGTCCGGCCAGGAAGATAACGGGTGGCTTGCCGGGCGTTTCCCTGAAGATGAGGTCCCACGACCCATCGGGTGTCGCCGTGTAAATGCCGTCCGTCAGGCAAACGGTCTGCCAGACCGTATCGATCCAGGGATGGGAGGAACTGCGTCGCGAGTGTTTTTGGCTCATGATTCAGGTGTCGTCGGTAAGGTCTGGAAAAAGGCGCCAGGGCCGTCGTCCCTTTTTTGACACCTGGCGTATAATATTACGTCGAGTGGTTAGTTGTGCAAGCGACACTCCCCAAAGCGGAAGTGTCGCACGCTGGATAGAATGCCATTACCGAACGCTATTCTTCAAATGCGGGATGAGGTGGTGCCATTCAGAGAATTCCAATGGCCTTGACCGATTGATACAGCATGTAGAGCGCGACAGCGAAAATCAGGCCAGCAAATCCGGTCGTCAAGGCGACCCGTTTCCTTGCGATTGTCGCCGCCGCCCAGGCGCCCAATAGACTGCCGACGAAGCCGCCGCACACGAAGAACAGGGCAACCGGCCAATTGACGAGACCCGCAGACGCGTAGGTGGAGGCCGTCGATACGCCGAAGGCAGTCACAGCGAAGAGCGAAGACGATATGGCGTTCACTATCGGCATGGCTGTTGCCGCCATCAGGCTGGGCACGATCAGGAAGCCACCGCCGATGCCGAAGAAGCCGGAAAGCAGGCCGGTCGCCAGCCCAAATACTACCAGCCGCGGGAAGTTATCCCTGTTGAGACGGACTTTTGGATTTCCCTCGGCGTCCTTGTTCCTGATCATCAGCGCGCCAACGATCATCATCAGTAACGCGAAAAGCGACAGCAGTGCGTGACCGTCCAGCAGTCTGCCGAAGTAGGCCCCCATGAGCGCACCTGCAACGCCGGCGCCGGTGAAAACCACTACGCAGCGCCATTTGACTGTCCCTGACCGCGCTCTTCCAAACAAACTTATGGCGGCGTTCAAAGCCACGCTGACAGCGCTTGTCCCGATGGCGACATGGGGATTGGTTATCCCGACGAGGTAGACCAGCAAAGGCACGGCCAGAATCGACCCGCCGCCGCCTACCAGAGACAGGGTGAAGCCGACAAGACTGCCAGCGAGTGCCGCTAAAACACACTGAACGTCGAACATGGCAGTTACCCGGCTAAGGCCGGTTCCACGGGGCAAACATCAGAATTTTCGCCATGCCGCAGAAGCCGGTGACACCGGCAAAGATCAGCCCTGTGCCGACAAAGCCTGAAAGCAGCAGGAAGGCCTGATTGACAAAGCTGCCAAGAAGCACGCCTGCAAGGACAAGAACGCCAGCGGTAATCATAACCTGACGTTGAAGTTCGATCGGCCGTCGGGTGTCCCTGTGTACCGGCAGGCCGCTTTGCTTCCAGCTCTCAAGCCCGCCGTCCAGGATGAGCCACGTCCGTTCGCCCGCCTTGGCCGCAAGACGGTCTACGTTCGCCTGGGTGCGGCCACCGCTCTTGCAGTGGAAAACAAGGAGGTCCCCGGTAATCGCGGTTGCGTCCAGGGCCGACGCCGGACAGTTCAACGCCCCATCGATGCGTTCACGCCGGAACTCATCCGCCTCCCGGATATCCACCAGGGTGGCTCCGTCCTGCATCAGGCGTGCGGCATCGGCCGGGCTGATTAACTTACGCATTACTATGTACTTTCATGACTGACTTTGGATGGGCAGGCCTGCGGCGACCCAGGCATCGAACCCGCCCGCGAGCAGATAGATGTCCTTCGCGGACGTCGCCGCACACAGCTGTTGGGCGTTCATCTGCGTCCGTCTTCCAGACCGGCAGTGAAAGATGACGGGTCTGTCGCCGGCCCCCGGCAACGCGCCCGCCGCAAGGCGGGACAGTGGCAAATGGTGCGCTTCGGGTAAGACGCCGCTGCGCTCTTCGGTCTCACGGATGTCGACAAGCGTGGCACCAGCGGCCATCAGGGCCTGTGCGTCCAGGGGAGAGATGGATTTAGCTTCCTGCATTGGGCGACTCCTCCGCAAGCAGATCAGGACAATAGATATCGCGGAGCACGGTCAGGACGCGGACGGCCTTTTCGTCAGCCACGCGATAGAAAAGCGACTGCGACGCGCGACGGCTTGTGACGATGCCTTCGTCCCGCAGTTTGGCGAGGTGTTGCGACAGCGCGGACTGACTCAGGCTCAAGGCGTCACCCAGCGCAGATACGGAGAGCTCGCCGGCGGTCAGCAGGTGACACAAGATCAGGAGGCGCTGTTCGTTGGCCAGGGCGCGAAGCAGGCCGGCGGCCTCGCCAGCCTTTGCTTCGAACACGCGCATTTCCGTTTCAGGCAAGTGCGACATTAGAATCCTCTAAATTAGATATTGCTTATTTAGTATGTTCTAATATATATGTCAAGTTACAGGAGCGTTCCAAATGTCAAACCCCATCATCAAGGCCTTCTTCGACGAACCTACGAACACGGTGACCTACCTGGTATGGGATGCGTATAGCGGATCCGGCGTGGTAATCGATCCCGTGCTCGACTTCGATATGGCCTCCGGTGAAGTTGATACCCGGTCGGTGGAGGCCGTACTGGCGGCCGCGCACGCGCAGGACGTACGCATTGAATGGGTCTTGGAAACCCATGTCCATGCCGACCACCTGAGCGCCGCCCCCCTTGTCAAGGCACGGACCGGCGCGCGGATCGGCATCGGCGAACACATCGTTGACGTGCAGCAGATTTTCCGGCCGATATTCAATGCCGTCGACGTGAAACCGGAAGGTGGGGATTTCGACGCTCTGTTCGCCGATGGCGACACGATACAGGTCGGCGGGCTGACGGTAGAGGTGCTTTACACGCCAGGCCACACGCCGGCCGATGTCAGCTACAGAATCGGGGACGCTGTATTTGTGGGCGACACCCTGTTCATGCCCGATTACGGAACGGCGCGCGCCGACTTTCCCGGCGGTGATGCGCACGCGCTTTATCGCTCAACCCGGAAACTGCTGGCGCTACCGCCGGAAACCCGGCTGTTCATGTGTCATGACTACAAGGCGCCTGGACGGGATTATTTTGCGTGGGAGACTACGGTCGCAGAGGAAAAGGCCTCGAACAGACACGTCCGTGACGGCATAGACGAGGTGGAATTCGTCGAGATGCGAAAACAACGGGATGCCGGGCTTTCGGCGCCAAAGCTTCTTTTGCCTTCGATCCAGGTCAATATGCGGGGCGGCCGCTTTCCGCCAGCCATGTCTAACGGGGTACAATACATGCTAGTCCCCGTTAAGGTGAAGGGTGCGCCGGAAGCGACGCTTGTTATCGACAATTGACCACTTTGGCATGGTCAGGCGACACGCGACGTCCGGCGCTGAGGAATTGCCTGGCTCACGGCCTCAACCTTCTATTGCGCGAATCAGGTAGGATGTGGTTATGGAACAAATTGAGAACCTGAACGGTTGCCAGGCTTTCAATCCCGGAGACCAGCTTGCGCGCCAAAACTCTTGCCGTTCAATCAGAGAAAAAAAGGCCAGGCGGTATCTTGGACCAAACGGCCACCGCGCGCGCCGAGATCGAGCGGGTCCGCGAATTCGCCAGGGCCTGGGTTAAGACTATCCCGGAAACCCGGCGAAGCGATAGCGCCGTTTTGTTTGCCCGCCAGGCCCTGGCCGCACTGGCTGAGCGTACCGCACCGGCATACAAACTGAATGCTTCCATCTTTCTTCCGTTTGGTAAACTGGACAAGGCAGCCGTCGCTCTGGCGGAAATCGTCGCGGCTGAAGCGGGCAAATTGCCACTTCCGGAAGCTTTACATATCGTCACCAGCTTCTACCCTTCGCTTATACCCACGCGTGAGCGCGGCTTGCTGGGGGCGTTTTACACCCCGCCTGCGCTCGCCAACCGCCTGCTGGACATGGTGGAGGACGAGTCCCTGGATTGGCGACATGCCCGGGTGCTCGATCCAGCGGTCGGTGGAGGCGCCTTTCTGATCCTTGCGGCCCAGCGTATGCGTCGAGCCATCGAGAGCAGTGAACCCGCCTTCATCCTTGCCCAGCTCGGTTCGAGACTGCTTGGACTCGAACTTGACCCGCGTGCGGCCAGCCTCGCTCAGACGGCGATGGAAATCCTGCTTTCCGATTTGTCACTTAGCGCGGGTCGCCCCGTGCCCACCATGGTCCGGGTCTGCGATACACTCAACGAAGAACCCGACGCCGTCTTTGATCTGGTCGTCGGCAATCCCCCCTACGGTCGCGTTGCCTTGAGCGGTGACCAGCGACGCCGGTATGAGCGAAGCCTTTATGGGCACGCTAATCTCTACGGCGTGTTCACCGATATTGCGCTGCGCTGGACAAAACCCGGTGGCCTCGTTGCCTACCTTACGCCCACAAGCTTTCTCGCCGGCCGTTATTACTCTGCTCTCCGCGGTTTGCTGGCCAGCGAGGCGCCGCCCGTCGCGATTGATTTTGTTCACGCACGCGCCGGCGTTTTCGAAGACGTTCTGCAGGAAACGCTTTTGGCCGTCTACGCCAAGGGGGCCAAGGCAAATCGCGCACAGATCCATTACCTCACCCTGACCAGCGATCGGGAGGCCCAATCCACCCGCAACGGAACGATCGGCCTGCCCAAACCGGCGACCGCGCCCTGGCTGGCGCCTCGGGAACCCGCACATAGCCAGTTGATCACGCGGGTCGAGACCATGAAAACCCGGCTCGCCGACTGGGGATACTCGGTGTCGACGGGACCGCTGGTCTGGAACCGGTTCAAGCCGCAACTGCGCCTCAAGGCCGGCGGCAAGGATGTCTATCCTCTGCTTTGGGCCGAATGCGTGACGTCAGATGGCCGGTTCGTGTACCGGGCGGCCAAGAAGAACCACGAGCCCTATTTCAAGCTGGAAGCTGGCGACGATTGGTTGCTGGTCACTGAGACATGTGTTCTGGTCCAGCGCACGACAGCCAAAGAGCAGTCCCGCCGCCTCATAGCCGCGGAGTTACCAGCCGCATTTATCGCGCAACATGGAGGCGTTGTGGTGGAGAACCATCTCAATATGATCCGCGCGGACGGCCATGCGAAGGTTTCCCCAGGCGTGGTTTCGGCAATCCTTAACAGCCGCGTCGTTGATCAGGTGTTCCGTTGCATGAGTGGCAGTGTGGCTGTTTCTGCTTTTGAGCTGGCGTCTATGCCGCTTCCCAAGGTCAGTGATCTCAAAGTCCTGTCGCACCTCGTGGCGCTGGAGGCCGACCGGGAGGAGATAGAGGCGGAATGCGCCCGTTTGTACGGGACGACGTGATGTCCGGTTTGCCAGCATATGTGCCAAAGGAAATTGTCAGCGAACGGCTGCCGCTGATCTTCCCCCAGGGCACCCCGAACCGTACCTATTGTGTGCGCGATTTGGCCGCCAGCACAGTTTTCACGGCGCTTTATATCGGTGCTGTCGAAGGCTCCGGGCAATATCTCGGCCCTGTTCATGTCTATCGCATGACGAACGAGCAGTCTCGCAAACCCGAAACCGAGGAGCGAACCAACTATACGTCCTCGCTCAAGAAGAAGAACGTTCAGATCGAAGGCACGCGCTGGTACGCCGACAATACCCGCGAACCGATACGCGATGAGACCTTGAGAGATGGCCTTGTTGCCGTAGGGGCCGTTCTACAGCGGGAAGACCTCCCGACCACCTCCGGCGCCCCGAGATACAGCCTGAAGGCTGAGTTCGCCGCACTCTTCGATCCTGCCCTGCAAGGCGCGGAACTGGAGGCTGCGATCGGCAGGTTCCAGAACGATCATCTGTCTAAAAGCGCGCTGGCACGTGTGACCATTATTCGGGCCGGCGCCTCGGCGAAGGCGGGAGGCGTACTTGTAACCTTCCCCAATGGAGAGACGCGGAACCTCGCTCCCGGCCCCAGTTCCTTCATTGCGCAAAGTGTGATCGAAATCTTTGCCAGGCGCTTCCTGAAGGAGCCTGTTGTCCTGTGGCTCAGCGAAAGCGGCAACAAGGTCGTCGTCCGGGACGACAGCATTGCGAACGCAATCGGCCTGAAAATCGAGGCCGACAAGAATTTGCCGGATCTGATCCTCGCCGATCTCGGCCCCAGGGATCCTTTGATTGTCTTTGTCGAAATTGTCGCAACAGACGGCGCAATTACCTCCCGCCGACAGGAAGCGATATATGCCTTGACCGACTCAGCGGGCTTCGACAGGTCTCAGATTGCGTTTTTGACAGCTTATCAAGATCGTGAATCGGCCGGTTTCAAGAAGACGGTAGCGCAGCTGGCCTGGGGCACCCTGGCCTGGTTCGTTTCAGAGCCCGAAAATCTTATTGCCTTGCGAAAATCCGGCGAAACCCTGCCTCTGTAACCCGGCAATGAACTGTGGCGAGTGCCTCAGACATAGTGTCGCCGACCTCGGCCTTCCAAAAGGATCTTGCCAACTCCAGGGTTCGCCCTGTCACCGCATTCCCACGGCCGTCGGCATGCGGATCATGCCGAACCAGCATTCGTCGATAAAGGCGGCCAGCTTTGTATAGCCCGCCGGATCGATCGGTTTGACCATATAGGCGCTGGCAAAATTGCGATAGGCCTCGTTGACGTCCGAGTCGGCGTCGGAACTGCTCAGTACGACGACGGGAATGGACTGCACCGTCACCTGCGACTTGAGTGATTTCAACACATCCATGCCGCTGATCGTCGGCAGATTAAGGTCGAGAAAGACGAGATCGAAGGTCTGTGCGTCGTCGTCGATCAGAAGCCCGAGGGCGTCGTCGCCATTCAGGGCATGCGTGACCTCGATGGCTGGATTGCGCGCCTTGAGCGCCCGGCGGAACAATATGGCTTCACCCGTACTGTCCTCTACCAGCAGAATACGCAAGCGGTCTTGAGTCATGACGGCATCATGCGCGGCTTCTGCCATCGCAGCAAGCGAATCGTTGCCTGATCACGGTGGCTTTACGCGCAATTAAGTGAATGGAATCAGGAAAGCCACACTCTGTGCCAGCCTGCTCCATGGCTTACCGGTATCCGGCGCCTGAATGGCCAATGCGAAGGTTTTACATCCAGCCGCCTAATGGTAAGCGCTGTCGTCGCGTGACCAGATTTTGCACGAAAACACACGCAGGCTTGGTCATACCAAAATAATTGTCTGATTTGTTTCCGCAATTCATCGCAAACACGAATGCAAAGTCAGTTTCAATAGTGAAAACTCCCAACATTCACTGGCTGTTGATTGGTCCTCACCTGTCAAAAGGCGTAGAGCAGGCGTCGGCAGCCAAATAGGACATTCGCGCAAATACGTGGTTAAAAGAACACGCTTCCGGCCGTAATGGTCAGACCATGTTGACTAAAAAAGTCTGACGAAATAACATGTGAGCGCTAACAAGCTGCGGCAACGACCGCGGCGCCGGGAATCAGAGGAAACAAAGGGAGACATCTGTATGTCCAGCCATCCATCGCGCCTGCGCGCGCTCAAGACAGTTTTGCTGTCCGCAACCGTCCTTACATCCGGCCTGGCGGGCACCGCCCTGGCCCAGGACACAGCGCCGGCGGCGGCCGGCAATGACACCGAAGTGGTCGTCGTCACCGGCTATCGCGGCAGCCTTCAGAACTCGGCCATCGCCAAGAAGCGCGCCGTAGGTTTCGAAGACTCGATCTTCTCCGAAGACATGGGCAAGTTCCCGGACACCAACCTGGCCGAATCGTTCAACCGCATTCCGGGCATCACCATCGCACGCGAAATCACCGGTGAAGGCACGACCATCGCCATCCGCGGCCTGGGCTCCAGCTTCACGCGCATCATGCTGAACGGCGCGGCCGTTGCCACAGGCTCGACCGGCGACGTCAACACCAATAACTCCAACCGCGAAGTCGATCTCGACATCTTCCCGCCGGAGCTGTTCAGTTCGCTGACGGTCTACAAGTCGGCCAAGGCGTCCCTGCTCGAAGGCGGGGCATCCGGCGCGGTCAACATGCGTCAGGCGCGCCCGTTCGACTTCAGCGGCGACCGCATCATGTACTCGGTCGAAGCCAACAAGAATTCGCTGGCCGACGAAGGCGGCTATAAAGGCTCGTTCCTGATTTCCAAGAAGTTCGGCAATTTCGGCGTCCTGGCCGGCGTGTCGCACCAGCACACCGTCATTGCCGCCGAGGGCTGGGAATCGGTCGGCTGGACCAATGCGGGCCTGTCTGCTGCGCAAAACCCGGCTTCGAACCGCAATAATACCGGCGGCGGGAACTGGACCATCCCGGCCACCGTGCCCGCCGGTACGGGCAATGGTCTTACCACGGGTGCGACGATCGACCAGGCGCTGCTGCTGTCGCTGAACCCGGGCCTGACGATCCAGCAGATCGACAACGCCCTGATCCCGCGCCTGGCGCGCCCGATGCACTATTACGGCACGCGCGACCGCACCAGCGCCGTCCTCAGCTTCGAATACCGTCCGTCCGACACCTTGCGATTCTGGCTGGACAGCATGATCGCGCAAAAGGACAACGACCAGGAGCGTACGGACATCAACCTGATCGGCCGCAGCGGCCAGCCGATCCCGATCAATATGAAGGTCGACCGCACGGACTGCTCGGATGGCTGCGTCGTGACCTCGGCTACGCTGGCCAATGCCCAGTACTTCCTGGAATACCGCCCCTGGGTCGAAAAGGCCAAGTTCGCCTCGATCAATCCGGGCTTCTCGTGGCAGATCAAGGATGACCTGAAGCTCAACGTCGACGCCAACTATACCATCGGCACCTTCCGCCGCGATTCACCGACCGTGCTGGTCGTCACCAAGCCGAACTCCGGCCTGACCGTCACCTACACCAACAACCTGGTCGATCCGCCGGTAGCCACGTCGAACGTCGATCTCAATGATCCGGCGAACTATCAGTGGAACGGTGGCCGCCTGAACATGCAGTCGGAAAGCCGCCAGACGCAAACGCGCGGCCTCCACGCGGACCTGACATGGGGCACGTCGGAATTCAATATCCAGTTCGGTCTCGCCTACGACGACACCCAGCGCAAGATCCTGCCGTTCGACAATACGACGCCGTGGTCCAACCTGGCGTGCGGCAACAACCCAACGGTCAACCTGGGCGGCACGCCCTGCCGCGGCGATGTGATCATCGGCACGGCCGCTGCGGTGAACGCGACCAACTCGGCCTATTCCGCTTATCCGGGCTACGGCACGGGCTATACCGCAGGCGCCACCGGCACCGTCAACTATCAGGGTTCGGCGATCCCGCAATCGCAACTGGCCAACTACCTGATGCCCGGTCCCTATGGCTATATCACGGTCGACTGGGACAAGTTCACCGACGTGACAAAGTACTATCAGTTCCTGGCCGAAGCGCCGCCGACCGGTGGGTCGAACATCTCGTCGCCCCGCTCGTACCTGCGTGAAAAGGTCGAGGGCGCCTACATCCAGGTCAATGGCGACAGGGATACCGTCGGTCACCGCCTGCGCTACGACTTCGGTATCCGCGCCGTCACCACGACCCAGATCATCGGCGGCCAGAGCTCGTTCGCCGATCCACGCAATACGTCAGCGACCGTGCCGGCCGATGGCGGCCGTTACCCGAACATCGTGGTCTTCAGCTACACCAACACCAAATACAAGAACTACCTGCCTTCGGCCAACTTCGCCCTGAACGTGACCGACAAGCTGATCGCCCGTCTCGCCGGGTCCACCACCATGACGCGCCCGAACCCGAGCAACATGCTTCCAGGCCTGGGCTTCGGTGATCCGTCCGCCTTCCAGGGGACGCTCGGCAATCCGTCCCTGACGCCGTACATTTCCAAGAACCTGGATTTTGGCCTGGAATACTATACCGGCAAGGAAGGCTATGTCGCGCTGACCGCTTTCAACAAGAAGGTCGACGGCTTCACAACCCAGCTCAACACGACCTATCCCTTCGCCTACCTGGCCAATTTTGGTGTTACCTACGAAACGCTGGGCGCCACCCAGAAGACGGCGATCGACCTGCGCGGCGGCCCCGCCACCGCAACGGTTTCGCTGGCCCAGCAGGTCAATGTCGAAGGCCAGCTGGACATCAAGGGCCTCGAATTCTCATGGGTCCAGCCGCTCGACCAATGGTGGGACAGGCTCGAAGGCTTCGGCTTCTCGACCAACTACACCAAGATCGACCAGAAGGGCTCCGGCGCCGCTCCGGCGATCGCACTGGGCGTGCCGGAAACGACCTGGAACTTCACGGGCTTCTATGAGCGGAACGGCTGGTCCATCCGCCTGTCGGACACCTATCGTGACGGTTCGCAAGCTTCCGGCACCAACCAGAACGGCATTCCCAATGCCGCCCTGTGGAACGAAAGCTATGAGCAGATGGACCTGTCCGCCAGCGTCGACCTGAAGGAAGCCTTCAACTTCGGGCATGACATGTCGGTCAACCTGAACATCACCAATCTCAATGACGCCACCATGCGTCAGAACTTCCAGTTCGATAGCGCGCCCAACTGGTACTACAAGCCGGGCACGACCTACATGCTGGGTGTTCGCGGCAAGTTCTAAAACAGGCACTTTCCAAAAGGCGTAATGCCGTTTTTGGAAAGTGCGACAAATAACTTTCTGACCGCCCTCTCCCCGAGGCTGATCGGACGAGGCATCTGTCATGATGCCTGTTCTCCCTGGGTGATGCACTCTACGGTGCATCACCCTTTTTTTGAGTGCCCTCGTTCCGGTTCGAAAGGATACCGCCATGCATTCCGCCACGTCTTGCGCTTTCGCGCTCATGGCCGCTCTGGCGATCGCGTCAGGTTCAGGCGCGGCCGAACGGTCGTCGCTCAATGACGGCTGGCGTTTTCATATCGGTGATCCCGAAGGCGCGTCCGACAGGCTGCTCTACGACGTCCGCCCCGTGGTCGAAAAAAGCGCCGACGGCAAGGAGGCCGACGCCCGCCCCGACGCCGCGGTCCATGTCGATGCCGGTGCGCAATCCGTCCTCAAGCCCTGGATCCTGCCGACGGCCAACTGGCTCATCAAGGATCCCGGCAAGCGCCATGTCCGCCCGGCGGGCGATCCGGGCAGCGACGTGCCTTACGTTACGGCCGGGTTCGATGACAGTGGGTGGCGCAAGGTTTCGCTTCCCCACGACTGGGCGATCGAAGGCCCGTTCCTCAAGGAGGGCCCCTATGGCGGCATGGGCCGTCTCAAGACCTGGGGGCCTGTCTGGTATCGCAGGACGCTCGACATTCCCGCCGCCAATGCCGGCAAGTCCGTCTTCCTCGATATCGACGGCGCGATGTCCTACGCCACTGTGTGGCTGAACGGCCGGCTGGTCGGCGGCTGGCCCTATGGTTACGCGTCGTGGCGGGTCGACCTGACGCCGTACCTGAAGACCGGGGATAAAAACCAGCTGGCGATCCGGCTCGACAACCCTACAGAGTCCGCGCGCTGGTATCCCGGTGCGGGCCTTTACCGCAATGTCTGGCTGACCACCGCCAACCCCGTTCATGTCGGCCAGTGGGGCAGCTTCATCACCACGCCCGAAGTGTCGAAGGCTTCAGCGACAGTGGCGCTTGACCTGACGATCGACAATGACGGCGCCTCAGATGCCGATGTCAGCGTGGCGACAAAAATCTATGTCCTCAATACCGATGGCAGCCGCGGCAAACAGGCCGTGGCCGGCATCGCCGCCGTTACGGCGCATGTGCCCGCCAAGGGCAAGACGCAGCTGAAGGGCACGACGGCGCTCAGCAATCCGCGCCTGTGGGGGCCGCCGCCGACGCAGGCGCCCAACCGCTACGTCGCGGTCACCACCGTGTCGGCAAAGGGTAAGGTCGTCGACAGCTACGACACCCCGTTCGGCGTCCGCCAGGTCGTCTTCGATCCGGACAAGGGCGTCTTCGTCAACGGCGAGCGCATCGAGCTGAAAGGCGTCAACAACCACCACGACCTGGGAGCTTTAGGCGCCGCCTTCAATGTCCGCGCCGCCGAGCGCCAGCTTGAGATGCTGCATGAGATGGGCGCCAATGCCGTGCGCATGAGCCATAACCCGCCGGCGCCGGAACTGCTGGAACTGACCGACCGCATGGGCTTCCTGGTCATCGACGAGGTCTTCGATTCCTGGGAGCGCAAAAAGACGCCGCTCGATTTCCACCTGATCTTCCCCGACTGGCAGGAGCCCGACCTGCGCGCCATGCTAAGACGCGACCGCAACCATCCATCGGTCATCGTCTGGAGCGTCGGCAATGAGGTCGGCGAACAATATACCGGTGCCGAAGGGGCCGCCGTGGGGCGGAAGCTGGTCGCCATGACGCGCGAGGAAGACCCGACGCGCCCGACTGCCACGGCGATGAACTGGGCCAAGGCCGACATGCCCTTGCCAGCGGAGTTCGATGTCATAAGCCTGAACTACCAGGGCTCCGGCATCCGCGCTGCCCCCGGCCAGTTCCCGGCCTTTCGGAAGGCGTATCCAAACAAGGTCATCTTCCACAGCGAGAGTGCGGCGGCGCTTTCCAGCCGCGGCGAATACCAGTTCCCGGTTCCCGGTGTGAACAGCGCGCCGGTTCGGCCAGGCTCAGGCGGCGATCCGAAGACGAAGCAGGTCAGCGCCTATGAGCTGTTCACCGCCGATTTCGGCTCATCGGCCGACCGATCGTGGGCGGCGATGGACCAGAACCCCTATGTCGCCGGTGAATTCGTCTGGTCGGGCTTCGACTATATCGGCGAGCCCACCCCCTATTACGACGCGCGTAGTTCGTACTACGGCATTATCGACCTGGCGGGTTTCAAAAAGGACCGCTTCTGGCTCTATCAGTCGCGCTGGAAACCGGACCTGCCCATGGCCCATATCCTGCCGCACTGGACGTGGCCGGGCCGCGACGGCGAGGTGACGCCAGTCCACGTCTTTACCTCGGGCGACGAAGCCGAGCTGTTCATCAACGGCGTGTCGCAAGGCCGCAAGAAAAAGAACCCTTACGAATACCGCCTGCGCTGGGATTACGTTACCTACACGCCGGGCACGGTGCGCGTCGTCACTTACAAGAATGGCAAGGAATGGGCGACCGATGAGGTCCGCACCACCGGCGCACCGGCGAAACTGGACGCCACGGCGGACCGCACGGCGATTACGGCCGACGGCAAGGACCTGTCCTTCGTCACCATCCGCATTGCCGATGCCGATGGCCAGACCGCACCGCGCGCCAATAACCGCATCCGGTTCCGCGTCGAAGGTCCGGCCGATCTGGTCGCCACCGACAACGGCGATCCGACCAGCTTTGAGTCGTTCCAGTCGCCCGAGCGCAACGCCTTCAATGGACTGGCCCTGGCGGTCATCCGTACCCGCAAGGGCCAGGCGGGAAAGATCGTCGTTCATGCTGAAGGTGATGGTGTGCCCCCTGCGCGTGTAGAGCTGACGAGCGAGGCAAGATAAGGCGTGGTTACCCCTATTCGGCCCAGCAAGTAGTAGGGCTATTGCATATGAGATTGCCGCGACCACTTTCCTTCTCCTCTCCCCACTTGAGGGGAGAGGACAGGCGCGCAGCGCCAAGGTGAGGGGTAAATCGTCAGCAGATACACCCGCTGAAAGCGAAGTAACCCCTCATCCGGTCGAGCAAGCTCGACCACCTTCTCCCCTTTTCAGGGGGAGAAGGGAAGCGCGTTCGATGTTGTGAGCCGTGTATGCGATCTCTCCGCCAAGCGGGGAGGAATATGAAAAGCGGACCTCACCAATAGCCCGCCGCTCTCCCTCGTCTTCCCCGTTGACATCCGCCTGTAATCGATATATGAACATTGTTCAAATATTGTGGCAGGACATCTCCCGTGATCTATCCGATCGGCATGAGGATTTGCGGCAGCGGCATCTACGCGCCGCGCAATCGGCGGCCGTCTTGCGCGCTCGACGCCATATACCGCCAGCCCGACGGCTGGACGGAGGAGCGCTTCGGCATATCCGAACGCGGGGTTGCTGCGTCCGACGAGACCAGCTCGGTCATGGCCGCCCATGCCTGCCGGGCGGCGCTCGAAGAAGCTGGCTGGGGCGACGATTTCGACGTTATCGTCGGCGGCTGCGGCGTGATGGAACAGCCCATTCCCGGCACATCGGTCCTGGTTCAGTTTGAACTGGGCCTGCAAAAATCCGGCATTCCGTGTTTCGACGTCAACATGACCTGTCTGTCGTTTCTCAATGCGCTGGACGTGGTCAGTATGGGGTTTGCCACCGCGAGATGGCGGCGGGCACTGGTCTTTTCCAGCGACATCGCCTCGGCCGGACTCGATTTGAGAAATCCGGAAATGTCGGCCATCTTCGGCGATGGCGCCGCCGCCGTCTGCGTCGAAGCCGGTGACAGCGCAGGCCCGGCCATTCTATCGGCACGGTTCTCGACTTTAAGCAGCGGCAAGGACCATGCCCACCTGCGCGCCGGCGGCACGCGCATCCGCATCGAGGACGGCTTCGAAGCGCTGCAGGACGGGGCGCGCTTTCACATGGACCCGTTCGCCATCTTCAAGGCCGCCGGCCGGCATCTGCCGAAGATGATCGATGAAGCCGTCTCGGCGGCGGGGCTCGACCTCGGCAGCATAGACCACGTCATCTGCCATCAGGCCAGCCAGCCGGCGCTCGAATATGTCCGCCATATCTTGGGCGAACGCCCGGAACGCGTTGTCGATATCTTCGCCACCACCGGCAACCAGATTGCGGCGTCCTTGCCCACGGCCTTGTGTACCGCCCGCAGCGAAGGCCGGTTTGCGCCGGGCTCAAACGCGCTTCTGGTCGGCACCTCGGCGGGGATCAGCATGGGCGCCATGGTGCTTCGCCTGTGAACAGGGTGCTGGTCACAGGCGCGACCGGCGGGCTTGGCAAGGCGGTGGTCAAGGCTTTGGCTGCGGGCGGCCACACCGTTCGCGCCACTGGCCGTAAGCACGTGACTTTCGACAGCGCGCAATTCATTCAGGCCGATCTTCTCACACCGCCCGCCGATCTTCTGACGGGCATGGATGCCGTCATCCATTGCGCCGCCCTGTCGAGCCCGTGGGGCAAATACGATGATTTCCACGCTGCAAATGTGTTGGTGACGCGCCGCCTGCTGATCATGGCGCGCGAAGCCGGTGTCCGCCGCTTCGTCTTTATCTCCTCGCCTTCGGTCTATGCCCGCACCGCCGACCAGCTGAACCTGACCGAAGCCGACGCCATGGCGCCGAAACCGCTCAATGCCTATGCCGCCACCAAGGCCATGGCCGAACGCGAAGTCATTGCGGCATCGGACGACACCATGGCCTGCGTAGCCTTACGTCCACGCGCCATCGTCGGGCCGGACGATACGGTTTTGCTGCCGCGTATCCTGCGCCTGGTGCGGAAGGGCCGGTTCCCTCTGCTGCGCGAAGGTCGGGCGCTGATCGAACTGACTGATGCCCGTGATGTGGCCCGCGCCTGCCTGCTGGCGCTCGAAGACCGCAGAGAGACCGCCGGCCAGGTCTTCAACATTTCCGGTGGCCGGGCCATGACCATGCGCGCCATGATCGAAGCCTTGGGCGAACGCCTGAACAGAAGCGTCCGTTTCATTCCCCTGCCCTGGCCGCTGGCTAATGGTATGGCGCACGCTGGCGAGTGGCTGTGCGCCCGCCTGCCCGGCCGACCGGAACCGCCGGTTACGCCCTACGGACTGGCCGTGCTTGCTTTTTCGCAGACTTTCGACCTGAAGAAGGCCCGCGACGTGCTAGGCTATCACCCACAGTACGACGCCTTTGCCACGGCGCTCGATGTCGCCGGGAGCTTCGCATGACCATTGCCGGGTGGCACATATTGAAAGTCGGCGCCTGTAGCCATCCCGAGATCATGACGCGCAAGGGTGGGCACGTCTGCCCGGTCAACTTCCCGGCGCTGGTGGGGCTGATCCTGCACCGCGACGGCCCGATCCTGTTCGACACCGGCTACCATCAGCGCTTCTTTGCGGCGACCGAAAGCTTTCCCGAACGCTTCTATCGTTGGGTGACGCCGGTCCAGTACGACGACAGCGAAAGCCTTACCGGACAATTGAAGCACTTCGGGCTTGAGGCGTCAGACATCCGCGCCGTCTTCGTCTCGCACTTTCACGGTGACCATGTCGCGGGCCTGACCGACTTTCCCCAGGCGCGCGTCTTCTGCGCCCGGGCGGGGCTGGAACGGCTGAAGACGGGAGGACGGTTTACCCGCGTTCGTCACGGGCTCCTGAGCACCCTGGTGCCGCGCGACCTTGACGCCACCTGTTTCGAAGACCTGCCGCGCGCGCCAACCCCTCCGCATCTCGCGCCATTCTCAGAAGGCGTTGATCTTATGGGCGACGGCAGCCTGATCGCCATCGAGCTGCCCGGCCATTGTCCCGGCCACTGGGGACTGTGGGTCAATGGCTCGCCCGGCGCCTTCTTTGTCGGCGATGCCGCCTGGACGCTGGGCGCCATTCGCGACGGCGCGCCGCCACCGGCCGTTACCACCGGACTACTCGGCGACACCGCCGTCTATCGCGACACGCTGACAAAGCTACAGGCGCTGCTGGGCAAGGTCGAGATCATCCCGTCGCACTGCGAGGAGACAGCGGCCAGATGGTTGAGCCATGGCGTTTGAGGCCTTCACCGCCTATCGGGATGCGCGCCGGAAATGGACGCCCGACGGCCTGAAACAACGGCAGGACAAGCTATGGCGGCGGTTGCGCACGCACTTTCCGGACAGTCCGCCGCTGAAGGATTTTGCGGATGCCGGCCTCAGCGACATTCCCGTCATAGGTACCGATGTCTTTCGTCAGTATTTTGCCGATTACAACACAGTGGGCTTGAGCCATGACGAGGCCAAAGCCGCCGCCCTGCGCGCCGAGTCCGGTGGCGTGGGCGATTTGCCCGGCGGGCTGAACGTGGGCTTTTCGACCGGCACCGGCGGCGGCACGCGCGGCCTGTTTGTCACCTCGCCGCTTGAGCGCGCCACCTATTCCGGGCGTCTGGCGGGCAAGCTTCTGGCGCCTCTGTCGCTGCTGCCCTTGCGCCGTATCGCGGTCTGTCTGCGCGCAGGCTCCCGGCTTTATGATCGCGGCGGCGTGCGCTTCTTTGCGCTTGGCGATAGGGACCGCGCCGCCAGCATTGCCCGTTTCGATCCGCAGCTTCTGGTCGCTCCGCCGCAGGTCCTGCTCGATCTGGCCGCCTCCGGTCATCGCCTGACGTCCCTGCATCATCTCTATTATGGCGCCGAGACGCTCAACGCCTCGGAACGCGCCTTCGTCACCGAACAACTGGGGGTGCGGCCCGACCCGATCTATCAGGCGACCGAAGGCTTTCTCGGCGCACCCTGCGCCCACGGCACACTGCACCTCAATGAAGACGGCCTGATCATCGAGCGCGAAGACATCGGCGGCGGGCGTTTCCGGCCCATCGTCACCGACCTTTTTCGCCACACGCAACTGGTCGTGCGCCTGAGGCTCGATGACATCCTGAAACCCTCCACCTGCCCGTGCGGCTCTGCGCTTCAGGCCGTAGAACCGGTGGAAGGGCGCATCCAGGATATCTGGCGCTGGCGGGATCAAACCGTCTTCCCCGCCGAGGTCGAGACCGCCGTCAGCCAAAACCTTGCGGCGCATCACCGCTGGCTGGCGACCGGCAGCCCATCGGGCATCGCCTATGCCTGCGAACACGACAGCGATGATATCCGCAAGGCGCTGGAACCGTTCGGCCAGCCGCTGACACGTGTGCCTTATGACCGCGCAACGGACTTCCCCAAGCGTCGCCATGTCCGGTGGCAGCCATGAAGATCCTTCTGACTGGCACGCGCTCGCCCGTTACCTGCGACCTGGCGCGCGCCTTTGCCACCTGCGGGCATGAGGTCCATGGCATCGATTCCGTGAATGGCGCTGTGGCCCGGCCCGTGCTTTCAAGCTTTACGGTTTGCGCCGCACCGGCCCGGCAGTTCGACCTGTTCGCCGCCGATGCCCGTGAGGTGGTCGAGCGGCTGAAACCCGGCCTGATTATTCCGTTGTGCGAGGACATCTTCTACTGGGCCAGGGCCGCGTTACCCGACTGGCCGCTGTTTGCCCCCGGCCTTTCCATCCTGATGCAGTTGCATTCCAAACTGGCCTTTATCAGGCTCGCGCAATCGCTGAACCTGCCCGCACCCGACACCCGGCGATTGACAACGGTCGAACGGCCACAAGACTATGTCTTCAAATCCGAGTTTTCGCGCTTTGGCACCGGTGTCCGGATCAGGCCCGAACGCGTCCCCAGCGGACCTGAGTGGCTGCAACAGGACTGGATCGATGGCGAAGACCTGAGCGCCCACGCTATCGCCCGTAACGGCCACCTCACCGCCTTTGCTGCCTATCGTTCGCGGTGGCGGGCGAAGGGCGGGGCCAGCTACCAGTTCGACCCGGTCGAACCGAAACTGGCGCAGGAGATCGAAGCCATGATGGCGAGGCTGGCGTCCGCGCTCGACCTGACCGGACAGTTTGCCTGCGACCTGCGCCGCGATGCGGAGGGGCAGCTCTGGCTGATCGAATGCAATCCGCGCGCAACCAGCGGCCTGCATCTGCTGGCCGACGATCCGGAAGGCCTGAGCATGGCGTTCATCGGTGGCGGCACCGGCATTTTACGCGGCGGCGTACCTGCCTGTCTCGGTCCCGCCATGTGGCTGAGCGGACTGCCACACGCGCTCATGAACGGACGACTTGGCCAATGGAGCCACGACCTCGGGCGTAGCCGCGATGTTCTGAAGGGACGCGGGCTGGCGGCGTCCGCCGACACGCTGGCCTTTGCAAGGCGGGCGGTCCTGGGCGGTCAAGGCCTGACAGAGGCCATGACGGCGGACATCCAATGCGACCGGGACCTGAGATGCAACTGAACAACGCAGAGGTCCGGTTCGATACGGTTGCCGTCGATGGCGCCACGATCACTGTCGCAGTGCCGCAAAGACAGAACCGCTGCTGGCTGACCTCGCTGTGCACCGCCATCGGCCCCATGGCCCGCGAAGAGGTGCGCCGCGCGATGCGCGGTCCTGAGCTTTGGGGCGCGCTGGTCCTCAGCCATGTCATGGAAACGGTGGCCCGGCTCCTGCGCGTTGATCGCGTCGTATTTCCCGAACACGTTCTGCTGTCGACCAGCCTTTATGGCGGATCGCCCATAGTCGCGCGCGCGGAAAAGCTGACCACGCATTATCCCGGTCACGCCATCGTCGTACGCTCCCTGACGGCGCCGCCCGCGGGCTACACAATCTGGCCGTTCCGGCTCGTCTGGATTATCGACGATATCGCCAGCCAATGGGCGCCGCGCCGCGACAGCCGCCGCGACGCAACATTTCTGGAAAACATGAATCTTACGGCGCGTCATTTCCACAAAACCATTGATGATGCCCGCCTTGTGCGCTGCCTTGGTCTCTATCGCGGCCTCTATATAGACACCTATTCCGCCTTCAATCCGGACTATACGGCGGATGGTATTGCGCGACTGATGCAGGCCGGCAAGCTCGACATACACACACTCGAAGCCGACGGCGAGATCATTGCTTTCTGCGCCGCGCATGACGACGGCGAAACACTGACTTTACCGCTTGTCGGTTATGATCGGACGCGGCCGCAGGGTGAAGGTCTTTATCGCGCAATCATGGCGCACATGGTGCAGCACGCTTTGCACCAGCGCCTGAAACTCAACCTGTCGGCCGGCGCGCCGCACTTCAAACGCCACCGGGGAGCCAAGCCATGGATGGAGTATCTGCTGATCATCGACAGCCATTTGCCGATGTGGCGCAGGCTGGGCTATCGCCTGAGCGCCCGGGTGCTGAAGGCGCTGGAACCCAGGATCGTCAAAGCCGCCGGGGCCTGAGCCTGCCCGCCGGGATAGACAAGGCCTGGCTGCCCGTAGCCCTGTCGCGCCGTGTTGGGACGAAGCCCGTGGCGGTCAAGGTCGCTGGTGAGCCGCACGTCCTGTGGCGCAGCAAGGATGGCGTCCATGCCTTTCGCGACCGCTGCCCGCACCGCAACTATCCTTTGTCGGAAGGCCGCGTGGCGGACGGCCGGCTGGTCTGCCCCTATCACGGCTGGGTCTTCGACGGCGATGGCGCCTGCGTCGAGGTGCCCGGCTGCACTGCTTCCGAGCTGAAGCGGCTGACGGCTGAAACGGTCGGTGCTGCCGAATTCGACGGCGTCGTCTTCGCCTGCCTGAAACCTGAAGCGCCTTTCGCGGCCAGCCTGCCCGAAATGCCGGAAGGCCCCGATCACGACCATTTCTGGTGGGCCATGAAGCCTCAGCGCGCCCGCGTCTTCGATGCGCTGGATAATGTCCTCGATCCCTTCCACACCAACTTCATCCATAACGGCTATATCCGCGTCGCTACAAAGCGCCAGCGCGTCACGCAAACGATTCACACTTTTGAGAACCATTTCGAAGCCGTCTACCACCAGGACACCGATTACGGCTGGATGTCGCGTGCCCTGGAAGGTCCCCGGAAATGCAGCCGCGGCCGTTACCTGCCGCCCGTTGCCTTCCAGGGGCGCTGGGAGGGACCGAAGGGTTTAAGCCTGTGCGTCACCATCTGGTTCGTGCCGGAGAACGAACATACCATCCGGCCGTTCGCCCGCTTCACGACGCGTAAATCGCGCGGTCCGGCGTGGCTCAAAGAAGCTTTGATCCGCCTGTTTCTGTTTCGCGTCATCGATCAGGACGCACACGCGCTGACGGCGCTGCACGACAATATCGCCCGCTTTGGCGGCCCGGCCTTCCGCTCCGGCCCCGGCGACCGGCTAAGCGACAAGCTGGCCAGGCTCTACAACGGCGGCACGCTGACACCGGACACCCAAGGGCCGTTCGAGATGTGGTTGTAACCGTCAGCACATCGCTTCATGAGATAACCAAACGTTTGCAGTACTGATTGCTTACGGCCTCCCTGTCACCCTTGCGGCCTGTGGAACGGAGTGGGCAATGAGCGTGAAACGGGTGCTCCTCGCCGAAGATCGGGGAGATGTTGCGGTGCTCGTCGAGCAGATGCTCGATGAACTCGGCTATGATGTCGATGTCGCCCCTAATGGCCGTGTTGCCGTGCAACTGGCCAATACCAACCGTTATGCCGCAATCCTGATGGACGTCGAGATGCCGATCATGGACGGGATCGACGCGACAGTCCTGATCCGAAAGTTCGAAAAGACAGCCGGGTTCGATCCAAACCCAATCGTCGGCATGACCGGGCACGGCTCCACAGGGGTCCGTGTCCTCTGCCAACGCGCCGGCATGGACGATTTCCTCAACAAGCCTTTTACAATCAGCGTTCTGGAACAAAAGCTTGCCTCCGTCCTGGGGCAGGCCTCGCCTTCGGCCAAGGCGCCCTAGGTTCATCGCTTTTTGATGCCGGACCGTCATTCCCGTACGCAAGGTTTATTGCCCGGGGATTATCATTATCGTCAAAGGAGATCCGCCATGAACGACAGCCGTGAAGCGCATGAAACGACACGCAACGGCGTATTCCGTAAACCCGGGTATAACGACAATATCGCGTTGCCAGTCGATATCGAACCGGTGGCGAAAGATGCTGCTGGCGCGGCGCTCGATATCCGCAGCGATCTTCCAGGGAGCGGTGTGGTTGAAATCCATGATGACGACGACGAAATCCTGGATGCCGAAAAGGATTTTCCGGCCTCGCGCTAGATCGGAATGATTTTAGCTGGAAGCATCATTCCAATCTAAGTTTTTGTTTTGTTGCGATATTTAAGGCGAAAGCCGCTTCACACTTTTGCCATATCGCTCTAGGCAAAAAAAAGACCACCGGCCAGATGAGCCGGCAGTCCAGTTGCAAGCATTATCCACGGGGAGCGGATACGCTATGGCAGGTCTACGGCTGCCAGCCGTCGAAGAAGGTTTTGCGGATCGTCCGGATATCCGCTGTTCCGGTCCATTTTATGCCGATGTCTTTGTGACGTGCGCCCGGGCCGGTTGAACCGCTTTCCATGAACCGTGACTCCTGGGGCGTGAATATCGCCGTCTTGGTGCCGTCGCGCGCCGTGCCGTTCATGACGGTCCAGTGGTCGGGATGGATATGAGCCTCCATGAAACAGTCGATGAACGAGGCTTGCCCCACTGCGTTCGGGTCGGCGTAGCGGCCGTCGACAAAGGTCGTCGTCGGGTGCCACGGCCGGGCCAGCGCGACAGACGCATCGGGCACGCCGGCTTCGCGGGTCAGGCGCGAACGATGGATGACTATGCCGATGGGCTGGCTCAGCTGTGTCGACGGCGCGGCGATGAAGGAATGGAATTCGCCCGGCTTCAGGCGCGCGGCACGATTGCGGGTAATTATCTCGCTGTCTTCGATCAGCACCTGGCCGTTGCCGAAGATGAAATCGATATTGCCCGATATCTTGCTGTCGCTGATCCAGACGCGCTTGCCATTGGCGAACAAGGTATCCTGATTGCCGATCAGGTTGGCTTCACGCACCGTGACGCGGTCGCTGTGGATGTCGAGCAGCAGGGTCACGCCCTGACTGTTGCCGATCTTTTTCGGATCGCCGTCAGGTAGCGCGTCGTTTGTGAGATAGTCGAAGGTGTTCTCGACCGTCAGCCCTTCGACCGTGACGTCTTCGGCATCGATGGTCAGAGTCGCCGAACCGGGCGTGCCCCAGTTGTTGCGGTGATACTTGCCGGCGGTCTGTGCCACGGCGTCGAAATGCAGGCGGGTCTTGCCCGCGCCCCTGCCGCGCAGGGTCAGCTTGGGCCGGGTGATCGTCACTTTTTCATAATAGGCGCCGGGGGCGACGTCGATGATGATCCACTTACCAGAAATGTCCTTGCCTGCGGCGTCGACGGCCTGCTGGATGGTCGCAAAGCAGTTGGCGGCCTGACCGCACTGGCTTTTGACGGCGTAGGATGCCGGGCCCGCTTCGGCAAGAGAGGCGCAACCCGTCAGGGCCAGCAGGGCGAAAATATAGGGTTTCATCTATTTCACCGTCTTCAGAAAGGCGTCCATCTTGTCGACGATCTGGCCCTGCCAGGGATCGAACAGCCAGACATCGTGCGGCGCATTGGCGAATTCGAGATAATCGTGAGCGATGCCGAAACGATCAAGCGCGGCTTCAACCTTTTGCCGCCCGACGGTAAAGCGCATCAGACCGCTGGATATGACAAGCGTCGGCGGGGACTTGCTGCTGACATGGGTCGCGGCGCTGGCTTCAGCCCAGTTGTCGCCGATCTTCTCGAATGATCCACCCAGCCATAGCCCGGCCGCCGAGGTGTCGCCCCTGGCGTTTTCGAACTTGAGCGCTTCGGGGTCGGTAAAGTCGAGCACGCCGTCTAGGTCGATGACGGCGTTGACGCTTGTGTCGCTGCCCGGTTGCTTGAAGAGATCGGTGTCGGCCGTATAGGCCAGAAGCGCCGCCATCTGCCCGCCCGAGGAGGCGCCGCCTATGGCCAGCGTCTCGATGCCGAACTCCTTGGCGTTTGTTTTGGCCCACAGGATGGCGTCATTGACGTCGATCAGACCCGTGGGATAGCCGGCTTCGGCCGACAGGCGGAACTCCGGCAGGATGATGGTATAGCCGCGCTGGGCCAGGCGGTTGGCCAGGGCGTAGAAGTGAGACTTGTCGCCCGACCGCCAGCCGCCACCGTGGACGAGGACAATGCCCTGGCCGTTCGCGGTGACCGGCAGGAAGATGTCGGCATGCAGTTCGCGCTCGCCGTCTCGTTTGTAGCGCTGGTCGAAGAGGATTTTCTGGCCGGTTTGCGGCTCGACCGCGGGCCAGGCTATGCCGGAGTACTTGTCCTTATAGCCGTCGAAACGCTGGGAGATGGTGTAACCGTCATCGATTGGACGCAGGTCGGCCAGCGCGGGAGTGGCAGCCAACATCAGAGCAGTAAGGGAAAACAATATTTTCAATGCCAGCTCCAATCTTAATCCCCT
>CAMLLA010000004.1 GCA_946480525.1 uncultured Asticcacaulis sp.
CAACCAGATCGATGCGTCCGATATCCTGTCGTCGGTATCGTCGAAGCTTGTCGGCGCGCTGAATGCGGTGGCGACCAAGCCTCTGCCGGTCGAAGCGCCGGCAACGCCGCCCGTCGTCGTCATTAAGGAACCGGCGAAGCTCGAAGACGTCAAGCCGGTCGAGGCGCCGGCCAAGAGCCAGATCAATGGCACCAGCGCAAACGACACGCTGAGCGGCACCGGCGATAGTGACACGATGTTTGGTCATAACGGTCAGGACGCCATGAGCGGCGGAGCTGGTGACGACAATCTCGACGGCGGCCGTAACGAAGACGTGCTGGGCGGTGGCGACGGCAACGATACGCTGGCGGGTGGCGTCAATGCCGACAGCATCCAAGGCGAAGCCGGCGACGACGTCGTATATGGCGACATGGCCGCGCTCACCGCTGCGACCGCCGGCGGCAATGACAATGTCTATGGTGGCGACGGTAACGACATCATTTACGGCGATGGCGAAAGCATGGTCACGGCCCTCGGCGGCAAGGACTATCTGTGGGGCGGCAACGGCAACGACATCATCTACGGCGACGCCAAGTCCCTGACGGCGGGGTCGACCGGCGGCAAGGACGTGCTTAACGGCGATGACGGCAACGATACGCTTTATGGCGACGGCGCGGCCTCCGACGCCAGCGCGGGAGGTGACGACAAGCTCAATGGCGGCAAGGGCAATGACGTCCTGTACGGCGGCGGCGGCAACGACACCTTCGTCTTCGAGGGCAAGGGCTTCGGCAATGATGTCATCGCCGATTTCAGCCGCACCGCCGGCAACCAGGACAAGATCGACCTGAGCCAGATGAAGGTGTCGTTCGAGGATCTCGACGTCAAGGTGGTAGGCAACGACTCGGTCATTACCTTCGCCAGCGGCGACACCCTGGTGGTAAAGAACTTTACCGGCCTGACCAAGGACGACATCATTGCCGCGGTCAAGTCGGACGCCTCGGCGCTAAAGGCCTATGAGAAGGTCACCGCCACCGGCATCGAGACCAACAAGACCGACTACACGCTTGCCGGCGACGCCAGGAGCCTGACCTATCAGGGCAGCGAAAACTTCAAGGGCACGGCTAACGATCTCGACAACATCGTTACGACCAGCAGCGGGGCGGATACGGTCTACGGTGCGGGCGGCAATGACAAGCTCTACGGCCTGGACGGCAACGACGAACTGCACGGCGGAAACGGCAATGATACGCTTTACGGCCGTCAGGACGATGACAAGCTGTTCGGTGACGCCGGCAATGACAACCTGATCGGCGATGCCGGCAAGGATGTTCTGTATGGCGGCCGCGGCAATGACAACCTGGCCGGTGGCGCTGACGCCGACCGCTTTGTGTTCGCCACGGGTGATGGCAGCGACGTCATCACCGATTTCGGCTCTGACGACTTCATCGATTTTTCGGGCACGTCCCTGAAATACTCGGATATCCAGATCGTGGATGTCGCCGACGGCACCCTTGTGCGCTACGGCCTGGACACTATCCTGCTCAAGGGCGTTGAAGCCATCGATACCGATCAGTTTATTTTCGGCTGATTGCACCCTAGATTTTTGTTTTGTCGCGATATTTAAAGCGAAAACCGCTTACACTTTTCGCCATATCGCTCTAATAACGGGTACCCAACCCCTGGCGTTCTCACGCCAGGGGTTTTTATGTGGAATGTCTTAGTCCGATCCGTAGAGGTCCCGCGTATAGACCTTGGCCTCGACATCGGCGATGTCGGCCGAGATGCGGTTGGCGACGATCACGTCCGAGGTGCGCTTGAATTCTTCAAGGTCGCGGATGACCGGCGAGTTGAAGAACTGGTCGCCGTCGAAGGCAGGCTCATAGATGACTACGTTGATGCCCTTGGCGCGGATGCGCTTCATGATGCCCTGGACGGAGGAGTCGCGGAAGTTGTCCGAATTGGTCTTCATGGTCAGGCGGTAGATGCCGACCGTCTTGGGTCCGCGGCGGATGATGCTGTCGGCGACGAAGTCCTTGCGGGTCGTGTTGGCGTCGACGATGGCTTTGATCAGGTTCTGCGGCACGGCGGAGTAGTTGGCCAGCAGCTGCTTGGTGTCCTTGGGCAGGCAGTAGCCGCCGTAGCCGAAGGACGGATTGTTGTAGCCCTTGCCGATGCGCGGATCCAGCGACACACCCTCGATGATCTGGCGCGTGTCCAGTCCCAGGGCTTCGGCATAGCTGTCGAGTTCGTTGAAATAGGCCACACGCATGGCCAGGTAGGTGTTGGCGAAGAGCTTGATCGCCTCGGCCTCATCCGAATTGGTGAACAGGACCTCGATGTTTTTCTTTTCGGCGCCCTGGACCAGCAGATTGGCAAAGGTTCGGGCGCGTTCGGACTGCTCACCGACGATGATGCGCGACGGGTGCAGGTTGTCGTACAATGCCTTGCCCTCGCGCAGGAATTCCGGCGAGAAGATGATCTGGTCGCAACCCATCTCTTCGCGCAAGGACGCGGTATAGCCCACCGGAATGGTCGACTTGATGACGATGGTGGCGGTGCGGTTGATCGGCATGATCTGGCGCACCACGGCCTCGATCGAGGAGGTGTCGAACTGGTTCGTCACCGTATCGTAGTTGGTCGGCGTGGCAACGATGATGACATCCGCGCCTTCGAAAGCCTCGGTGGCGTCGAGCGTCGCCTTGAAGTCCAGTTTTTCGTGCTTCAGGAAGTGCTCGATTTCGGCGTCGACGATCGGCGATTCCCGGCGATTGAGCATGTCGACCTTGGCCGGGACGACATCGAATGCAACCACCTTGTTGTGCCGCGCCAACAGCATGGCGTTCGAAAGACCCACATAACCCAGGCCCGCAACAGCTATCTTCATTTCCGCTCCAAAATTACCTGATACGCCGGGGGCCGATCCAGCCAGTGTCCCTGACTGTGCAGCAGCCGCCGCGGCGGTGTGATATTCCGCGACTATTCAAGTCTTGTGCCATAAGCCCGGCGCGTACGGCGGCTCAAATAACGCAAGAAAACAAGGCCTACTATGGCCCGGACCCTACTATGCTGCACCGCAAACGACAAGGTGGAATGTTTTCGCACATGCACCCGCCAGATTGTGTGCGGAAACTGCATGATTCGCGTCACAGGTGTGCCGAAACTGTACAGCCCGTCTATGATTAGAAAAGGATTAAAGTTATATGTCGCTGTGCCGTAATAAGAATTGAGCGAAGATGTCCAGAACGGTTCTGCGCAATCTGGGATTTGCCGCCGCAGCGCTTGTCGCCTTATCGGTGACATTGGTCGTCTTCCTGTGCGTTCCACGCTTCGCGGATGCGAGCAACAGCCGCCAGGCCGTTCCGGTGTCGGCGTTCATCGACAGTATCGGCGTCAATACGCATATTAACTTTACCGGCCCGGACTATTCCGGATATGCCGACACCAACCTCACAATCGACAGCCTGCGTTATCTCGGCGTCCGGCACGTGCGTGACGGCGGGCGCAGTTTTACGCCCGACCAGATCGCACGCCTTGTCGCGGTGGCAAAGGGGGCGGAAGCCAGGCTGACGCTCACGCCCGGCAGCGGAGGGAGCGTCGACCTGGCGGCCTTTCACAAAGGCCTGCTTGATCTGGAGGCGGCGCGTCCGGGCATCCTGGCGGCGATCGAGGGGCCGAACGAAATCAATAATGTGTTCATGCACGAACACTGGAACATCGCGTATAGGGGGCAGACGAGCGATATGTGCGCGCGTGACTTCGGCCCGAGCAAGGCGCTGCAGCAGGACCTGTACGCCCTGGTCAAGTCGGACCCGGTCCTCAAGATGGTTCCGGTTTTCAACTATACGGTTGTCTACCTGAAAAAAGGCGTGGGTGAACCGGGCTGCCAGGCCGATTTCGATGCCGACATGCAGGCGATCGGTACGCAGAACGCCGCCGATTTCGGCAACATTCACGAATACGCCTTCCAGGGTGCGCCGCCGCGGACCGTCCTGTCCAGAGCTTTGGCCCGCAAGACCGTTACGCCGGGCAAGCCGGTCGTCATTACCGAAACGGGCTTCGCGACGGACGAGGGGCCGGCCGCCCGCCCAAGGCTCAGGGTCAGCGAAACGGTTCAGGCAAAATATACCTTGAGCACCCTGTTCGACGGCTACACCCTGGGCGCCCGCCGGACCTATATCTACCAGCTGCTCGACAACGCGCCGGACGTCCCGGCGACGACGATTGAAAAGCATTTTGGGCTGTTCCACGCCGACGGCAGGCCCAAGCCGGCAGCGGTCGCCTTGCACAACCTGACGCAGATATTGACCAGGTCTGATGGCGTGCCTTCGGCCAGGACCGACGCGCTGGTCTATACGATCAAGGCGCCAACCGGATTGCAGGACACGCAGCTTTTGCTGCAAAAGGCCGACGGCAGCTACGTGCTGGTCCTGTGGGCCGAACCGCCGATATGGAATGCCGGCGCGCAGAAGGACGTGGCCGTAAAGGCGGAAGCCGTTTCGATTACGCTGGAAAAGTCCGCCGACCGGATCCGGGTCTATGATCCCATGGCGGGGACAGCGCCTGTCGAAACCCTGGAGAAGACCCGAAAAATCACCGTCAAAATCAGCGACCATCCGGTGCTGATAGAATTCAACTGATTATACGACAGTATGGCGCGGTCCATCGGGCCGCGCCATGTTTCGTTCAATAGGGCTTACTTCTGAATATTGGGGAAGCCGCGACGCACGACGTATCCACGTTCGTCCGCCGACATCTGTCCGCCGGAGTACAGGGTGGCCGTCAGCATATGCATCTTCCATGAGCGCATATTGTACTGCATGCCGAACTTGGCTTCGGCGCCGCCCTTTTCCGGGTGATCGACGAGCTCGTAGATATCGATATCCTCAATGTTGAGGTACTTCTGGTTCGTCAGGTAGTTGAGGGTGTTGTTGAGGCTTTTGTTGCAGTTCTCGACCAGACGACCGCCCCAGACGTTTTCGTACAAGGGGTCATAGATTTCAGCGCAGTTCACCTCGTTGAAGTGGACGGGCTTGTTATACTGCGACAGCTTGTAGAACAGGTTGAAGCTGCCCCAGTAGAAGTTGGGATCCGTGCCCAGGCGTTCGTAATAGTGGTACGAAATGACCTCGTACTTGACCCCTTTCGACGCCATGAAATCCAGGAAACCGAAGTGGGTCGAGGTGGTGTTCATGATACGGCGCAGCTTCAGGCCGTTGTCGGCGTTGATCTTGTCGATCGCGTCTGAAGCGCCCTTCAGCACGATCGCCCATTCGTTCATCGCTGCGGTATCGAATTCGCGGGCATTGAAGCCCTTGCCCCAAAGCGGCTGGCCGGTGGCGTCCTTGACCAGCAGGTTGAGCTCGTTGCCGAGTTCATAGTCGTTGATTTCATACTTGAATTCGTTGACGAAAGCGTAGGTCCGGTCATAGCCCTGACGATAAAGCGCATCGGCATCGCCCTTCGGATACTTGCCGTAATCGGTCTTGTCCCCGAAGGCCAGCGGGAAGGCCAGGATCGGCCGCAGCACAATGCCATGGGACTTGGCCTGCTTGTGCATCATCCGCACCATGGACACGCGATAGGCGTCCCGGTCAGCGGTCAGATAGGCGTCGAAGCGGTACCGCGTCAGGTTGCGATACTGCATCATGTCGAAATACGACTTTATGAGTGCTTCATCACGGCTGGCGTGACCGACGGTTCCGATGGCCGGTCCGGCCTGGGCAATACTGCTTATTCCGCCGAGCCCAAAGACAAGGGCCATAGAAACGATTGCGGAACGTAGTTTATTCCTGTTAAGCATAATGATGATACTCTACTGTTTACGCGGTACTGAGCCGCCCCTGGAAGCCAAGAAAACATATGGATTTTAATGGCATTTTTATTTTTATGATTAATGACGTGTTCAGTATTTATTGTATTGATTAGGTTGCAGATAATTTTCTACTTTTTATATGCTATCGATTTCCCGCTACCTTGAGTAAATTTTAACGAACTTTTGTTGAGATCGTTTGGAAAGCCGAAAAAGCTGGAAGACAACTGCACGCTTGCGGTAACAGGGGACAAGCCGTGAAAGACAAGGTCAGAACCAGGCGTTACAGTATTCCTGACGCCGATGACGCCACTATTCTCTCTATCTTCGATAAGGCAGGGCATTACGCCGCGGACAAACGCACAGTCAGCGTGACGATCGGGCACCGCGCCGTGCCCGCGGTGCAGACCTTGCACGGTCTGCAACGGCGCCATCCCGAAGTCGACTGGCGCGCCAGCCGGCTGATAAGTTCCATTTCAGCGGAATATGGGCCGATGCAGCTCCGGTTCGAACGGCATTCCATAGATGCGCCGTGCGAGTTGTTGCTTACAGCCGGGGATGACGGTCAGGTGTCCGAAATGATGCGCTTTATCGCCACGCAGGCCGCTCTGTTGCGGCTCAGGCCGGGGCCTTCAACCTCTATTTTCGCCGGGCGCGAAGAGCGCCGGCTTCACACCATCCGCATGGCGCGCGCCGGCCGGCTACGGCTGCGGATCGAGGCAAACGACAAAAAGACATTCCTCACGGCCCTGCAAAAGTTCCTGCCGGAGCCAAAGACCTACGTGCCCATGCGGGCTGTGGCCGGCCGGCTGCGGCCCGTGCCATTCACCGCAGCGGTTGCGGGACCAAGGATGCGGCTTTTCTCGCGCAGGTATGTCTCCATCGCCGCGGCGCTGGTGACGCTTCTTGCTGGCGTGCAGGCGATGTCGCTGCTTCATCCCTGAGGATTCTGGCCCTGAGGTCATTCAGGGAAAAGGTCACCGATCTTGCCGGCGACGCTCAGGTAGTGATCGTTTGGCAAGGTCTTGCCGTCCGCATCCAGCGTCACCCAATCGCCGTCCTCGGGGACAAGATCCTGTGTGGCCGCGACCTTGAAGATCGCCGTGGCCTCGTTGACCTCGTCGAACATGGCGATCTTGACCATTTTCGCTCCGGCCTTTTTCGCGGCCAGCGCCTGCTGCCACAGAAAGTCGCCACCGTTCCGCGGCACGGCGTTGCTTTTCGCTTCGCGGTGAGACCCTTTCCAGGAAAAACCGGGGAAGATGACCGGCATATAATCCTGGCCGTTGCGCTGTGTCGTGGCGATGTCCAGGGGATAGTGCGTATTCGCCCATTCCGCCGCATCGCCTGAGCTATGATAGCGGCCGACCGTCCACGGCTGGATGATGTCAAAGGCGGCATAGACCTTCGTCCAGCGCGGGTCCTTTGCGCTGTCACGGCTGAGGCTGGTCCAGTAACCCGGCACGCCGCCCATGACGGTTACGCCCTGGCTCTTGAACCAGGTGATGATCTGAAGCGCTTTGTCGGGATCGGAGATGTGCCGCCCGTCACCGAACCCCAGTCCCCATAACGACACGACGGGCTTGCCCGCATCCATCTGATAGCCGGGCTGTTTGGTGACGCCCATCTTTTCCAGGCGTTGCCAGTCGGACTTCAGGGCGGCGAAGACATCGCCTTTTGCGTCGGTCACATCGTACTCGATGGCAAAGACCCGGTCATTGTCGCGCGCCGCGGCCATGACGTTTCTCAGGACCTGGTCGTTTTCCTTGTATTCCTGTGGCAGGCGCTTGACGAAACGTTGCAACAGGGCGCCGTCGATGCCGTAGTCGCGCATCCAGCGGAAATGGGTCTGCTGGGTCGCCGGCGCGAACGACGTGAAGACCTCGATCGGTTTGCCGCCGCGTGTTTTTCCCGGCACGGTGCAGACGGACGACTTGTCCATATCCGACACGTCCGGCATCATGTCGACGACCCAGCGACGCTTACCCGGCTGGCCGGCGTCCGGGCCTTTGGGACCATTGAGAAACCAGTGCCCGCCCTCGAAGCCCGTGCCCGAGCCGTCGCCGGGACAGCGGAACCAGCCCTGGTAGCCAACCAGCACCTTGCCGTCGAGGCGTGACGCGTCAACCGCCAGGGCAGGCGGGGCGAAAAGCAGGGTAACGGACGCAAACAGCAGGCTTAAGGGACGCATCGGGGTCTCCTTTTGTCGTTTCTGGCTGTCGTGCTCCGGCTATTTCAGGCGGAACGCAGCGTTTTCCCCCAGCCTGCCCTTGAGGCCGTGCGACAGGGCGGACCAGGCGATGGGCAGCCGTCGCGTCTTGCGCTTCATGACGGCATAGGCCGTCAGGATAGCCATGTATGCGGCGGCATTAAGGTAATAGAACGGACTCACCGGCGTGCGGCGATGCGACTCCCAGTAGGAACGGTTGCGCATGGCGTAATAAATCCGCAAGTCCGAACCGGCGCTCAGCCAGGCATCGAAGGAGGTGGCGGTCGGCTTGGTGTCTTCGGCGTACCAGGAGGCTTCGGCGTCCTTGATGACGGCGTCGCGAACCAGCTCCAGCTTCCCGCCACCCTTGGTGATGCGGTAGGTGAAGTCGGTGTCGTCGTCATAGAGAACGAAGTCACCGTCCGGATATCCGATCAGGTCGATCAGCGAACGATGGAACATCAGTCCGCCATAGGGGCCGTGCAGGATAGGGATGCGGTCGGGCAGTGGGGGCGGGGTAAAGTCCTTGCCGCGCTTGCGCCAGGCGATCTTGCTCGGGATATCGAGCAGATGGAAGTTCAGGAAGGAATCGAGAAAGCGGGGCTTGAAGCCGGCCGCCGCCCGTTCCGCCGCCGCCCCGCCGTGATCGTCGCGCAGGCCGCAGACGGCCGCCAGGTCGGTGGTTCTGCGCAGGTCCTTGAGCGCCGTGACCAGCTTGTCGACCGTGCCGGGCGCGGGGATATTGTCGTCATCCAGCACGAAGATGTAGTCGCTGCCGGCCTGCATGGCGGTTTCCATGCCGGTCTTGAAGCCCATGGCCGAACCGCTGTTGCGGCCCATGGCGACGCGACTGGCCCAATCGCCAAAGGTTTCGGGCAAGAGGGTGGCCAGGTCGTCCTGCGAGCCGTTGTCGATGACGAAGGCACGCTGCACGCCCTGGTCGCGGGCCGCTTCGAGCACCGTCTTCAGAAGATGCCAGCGCTTGCCGTAGGTGACGCTGATGAGCGTGATATTGTCCATGGCGGTCACAGGGTCTCAAGCGTGGCGGCGGGGGAGGTTTTCGACACGACGCGTGCCGGAATGCCGACGGCGATGGCGTCTTCAGGAACGGATTTGAGCACGACGGCATTGGCGCCGATACGCGCACCCTTGCCGATGGTAATAACCCCCAGCACCTTGGCGCCGCTGCCGATCTGGACGTCGTCGCCGATGATGAGATGGCCATCGGGTTCGCCGCGCCGGCCCAGCGTCGTGCCTTGCAGTATGACGACATCGCGTCCGGCGCGGACCTCGGCGCCGATGACGACGCAGATCGGGTGCGGCAGGTAGAGGCCCGGGCCGAACTGGGCCTGCGGGTCGATGTCGGAATTGAAGTACTGGGTCGTCATGTACCAGAGGATACGGCGCAGCACGACGCCGAGCTTGGGGATGCGCCCGAGCTTTTCCTGCAGGCGGATCGATATGACGAGCTGATAACCGGGCGTCAGCAGGATCAGCCGCAGCCAGGTGCCGATGCCGGGTTTCGGTGTCTTCCACGAGCGGAAATACCACTCTGCATCAGCGCGGAGTTTGGCGCGAAAACCTTCCGCACGAGAATTGGGCGTAGTCATGTCCGCTCCTCTGCAATGACGATGGGGCGGGGATGGGCGACGTCGCGATACAGGAACCAGCCACGGCTCGCCAGCAGGTAGGCGGCAGTGCCCAGCATCGACAGGGCCACGCCGATCAGGCCCATAAGGCTGACCAGAGCTATGGTGAGGACCAGGTTGACGAAGATGCCCGAAATATTGACGAGGGCCAGGGTGCGGTCCTTCTTGCGGCTGTAAAGGCCGTAATGGGTCATGTCGGCGACGATCTTGACGACGATGGCGACCAGCATGAGCGGGAAGATCAGTGGGTGCCGGGCCAGCTCGGGATTGCCGATATAGGGCAAAAGGAAGCTGACCGCGCCATACATGACGACAGCCATGGCAAGGCTGCCCGCCAGCGCCTTGACAAGCATGGTGCCGAACTTCCGCCGCCAGGCGGCTTCACCGGCCTTGTAGCCGTCGACCAGGCCGGGCAGCGACACCTGCACGACGGCGGCGGTGATCAGCACCAGCAGGGCATTGGCCATGGTCCAGTAGAAGGTGTAGACGCCGGTCGCGGCCAGGCCGAGATGGCCGGCGATGAAGAAACGGTCGAAGTAGGAATAGACGACCAGGCCAAGATCGCTGAGATAGACCAGGCCGGCGGCTTTGATGGTGTGGCCGATCCAGCGCGAGTCGACCTTGCGGCTTAAGGTATCGAGCCATGGCCAGCCGCGGGTGAACAGCCAAAGGATGGCGAAGGACGTGACCAGCGATCCCAGCCAGAAGACCAGCAGGGTGTCGAGGTTGCGATATTGCGGCCAGAAGAAGCTTGTGGCGATGAAGGGAAAAACCCACGCCGCCGAGCGGACGATCAGGAGGAAATTGGCGAGAAGTGGCTTCCTCAGGCTGATCAGGACGATATGCAGGTCAAAGGCGATGACTTCGAGGACGATGATCAGCCCCGCCAGCCAGAGATTGCCGAGGACATCGACAGGGTGGACGGCATTGACGCCCAGGGCGCCCAGCAGGGTAACGCCCAGAAGCGTCACCATGACGACCATCTTGTCGCGGATGCGCGCGAAGGCGTCGTGGATATCGACGCCGATGATTTCGCGGCTGAGGAAGTAGTTCATCCCGAAGCCGAACAGCGCCGGCAGCACGCCCGCCACGCCAACGATCAGGCCGAACTGGCCCGTCTCGGTCAGGCTCAGGAACTTGACCAGATAGAAGGACAGGGCAAAACGCCCCACCAGGCCGATGCCACGCAGACCCATATTGGTAAGTGGCACAAGCAGCTTCTGAAGGTTCAGTTTGCCGAGCATCGGGCCCTATTGCGACAGGACGCGGTACAGATACTTGCCATACTCGCTCTTGCCGAGGTTTTTGGCGAGCGCTTCAAGCTGGGCGTTGTCGATGAAACCGTGACGCCAGGCGATTTCCTCGGGGCAGCAGATTTTCATGCCCTGGCGTTTTTCGAGGACGCGGACGAACTCGGCGGCATCGAGCAGGCTGTCGGGCGTGCCGGTGTCGAGCCAGGCATAGCCGCGGCCGATGGGCTGGACGCTGAGCTGGCCGCGCTCGAGATAGACGCGGTTGACGTCGGTGATTTCATACTCGCCGCGTGCAGACGGCTTAAGGTTGGCGGCGATGTCGACGACCTGGCTGTCGTAGAAGTACAGGCCGGTAATCGCCCAGTTCGACTTTGGCTTTGCCGGCTTTTCCTCGACCGACAGGGCCTTGAAGTTGTCGTCGAATTCGACAACGCCGTAGCGCTCCGGGTCGGAGACCTGATAGGCGAATACCGATGCCCCCGAGGTCAGCTTGGATGCATCTTCCAGCGTCTCGGTCAGGTTCGAGCCGTAGTAGATGTTGTCGCCCAGGATCAGGCACGATGGCTCCGACCCTACGAAATCCGCGCCGATCATATAGGCCTGGGCCAGGCCGTCAGGGCTCGGCTGTTCAGCGTAAGAGAGCGAGATGCCCCACTTCTGCCCGTCGCCCAGAAGCTTCTGGAACAATGGCAGATCGTGCGGCGTCGAGATGATCAGGATGTCGCGGATGCCGGCCATCATCAGGGTCGACAGTGGATAATAGATCATCGGCTTGTCGTAGATCGGCATCATCTGCTTGGAGACGCCAATCGTCATGGGATGCAGGCGCGTGCCGCTGCCACCGGCCAGGATAATACCCTTCATTTCGTCTTACTCCTAACCTGCCGCCGCGCCCGTCAGGCGCGTCAGGCAGTCATTCAAGGATACGCCCCATGGGTCGAGGCGCAGGTCGTAGGTTTGGGCCAGCTTTTCACCCGACAGGCGTGAGTTGGCTGGGCGCCTGGCTGGGGTCGGATAGTCCGAGGTCGGAATTGGATTGACCTTGACGGCCTTGCCGCCGCGCTCAGCAGAGCCCGCGAAGATGGCTTCGGCAAAGCCCGCCCAGGTGGTTTCACCCTGGCCGGTCAGGTGGAAGGTGCCGCGAAGTGCGGGATTACTGTCCTTCACGACGCGTTGCGCCACGGTCAGAAGGGCGCGGGCGATTTCCGGCGCATAGGTCGGGCAGCCCTTCTGATCGGCGACGACATTCAGCTCATCTCGCGTTTCGCCGAGACGGAGCATGGTCTTTACGAAGTTGTTGCCATAGGGCGAATAGACCCAGGCCGTGCGCAGGATGACGTGGTTAGGCGTTGCGGCCCTGATCTGCTCTTCGCCCGACAGCTTGGTCTTGCCGTAGACGCTGACCGGGGCCGGGGTGTCGGCTTCAGTATAGACGCCATCCTTGTCGCCGGCGAAGACATAGTCGGTCGACAGGTGCAGAATGGGGATATTCAGTTCGGCGGCGATGCGCGCCAGTTCACCCGGTCCGTCGCCATTGACGGCTTGCGCCAGTTCGGTCTCGCTCTCGGCCTTGTCGACCGCCGTATAGGCTGCGGATGAAATGATCAGGTCGGGCTTTGCGGCCTTGACCGGCCCGGCCAGTGTCCCTGGCTTCGACAGGTCGATTTCCGGCAGGCCGACGCGGATGATCTCGATACCGAGTTTTTCTCCAAGTTCCGCAAGCGATGTATCGACCTGGCCTTCCTTGCCCGTGACGACGATACGCATGATTACACCTTCGCTTCCGCCAGGACGCCCAGGCGCTCGCCGGTATAGACTTCACCGCGCAAGGGCCGCCACCAGGCTTCGTTGTCGAGATACCAGCGCACCGTCTTGTCGATGCCGGTGTCGAAGTTTTCGCGCGCCTTCCAGCCCAGTTCGGTCTCGAGCTTGGTTGCGTCTATGGCGTAGCGGTGATCGTGGCCGGGACGGTCGGTGACGAACGTGATCAGGCGATCATGCGGCGCGCCATTGGGGTGCAGTTCATCCATGATGGCGCAGATGCGGCGCACGACGTCGATGTTCTTGCGTTCGTTGCGGCCACCGACATTGTAGGTCTCGCCCAGCCGGCCCTTCGACGCGATCAGGTGCAGGGCGCGGGCGTGGTCGTCGACATAGAGCCAGTCGCGGATGTTGGAGCCGTCGCCATAGACCGGCAGCGGCTTGCCCTCAAGTGCGTTCAGGATGTTTAGCGGGATCAGCTTTTCCGGGAAGTGGAAGGGACCGTAATTGTTCGAGCAGTTCGACACTACGATGGGCATGCCGTAGGTGCGGTGCCACGCTTTGGCCAGGTGATCGGACGCTGCCTTCGACGCCGAATAGGGCGAGGACGGATCATAGGGCGTCGTCTCTTCGAACAGGCCGGTTTCGCCAAGTGAGCCATAGACCTCGTCGGTCGAGACGTGCAGGAAGCGGAAGTTGGCCTTGGCTTCGCCCGACAGCCCGTTCCAGTAGTGGCGCGCGGCCTCAAGCATGGTGAAGGTGCCGACGACATTGGTCTGGACGAAGTCACCGGCGCCGGTAATCGAACGGTCGACGTGGCTTTCGGCCGCCAGGTGCATGATATGGTCGGGCCTGAAGCCCTCGATGGCGGCGACGACGGCGTTGCGGTCGCAGATGTCCGCCTGCACGAAGCTGTAGTTGTTCGCGCCCTCTATGGGCTTAAGGGAGTCGAGATTGCCGGCATAGGTCAGCTTGTCGAGGTTCAGCACCTCGGCTTTTTCTTCCGCGACCAGATAGCGCACCAGCGCTGATCCGATGAAGCCAGCCCCGCCCGTTACCAATATACGCATGGAAATGCCTTTCTGAGTTAAGCCACAAGCGACCGAAGCGGCGGCAGCAGTTTGTCCTTGTCGGAGAGGATGGCTTCCGATGCGCTGATGGGCCATTCGACGCCGATGTACGGGTCGTTCCAGGCAATGCCGCGATCATGTGCGGGACTGTAAGGATTGGTGACCTTGTAGAAGACTTCGGTATCGGGACGGATGGTACAAAAACCGTGCAGGAATCCTTCGGGTACCCAAAGCTGCTCCGCGCCTTCGGCGGTCAGAGTCTCTCCGATCCACTTGCCGAAGGTTGCCGATCCTGGACGCACATCGACCGCAACGTCGAAGATTGCGCCCTTCAGGCAGCGCACAAGCTTGCCCTGGCCCATGGGCGCTTCCTGGTAATGCAGGCCGCGCACCGTGCCAACCTGGGCCGAAAGCGACTGGTTATCCTGGACGAAGCCGATGTCCGCGACGTTCTCCCGGAACCAGTTGTCCTTGAAGGCCTCCATGAAGTAGCCGCGGGAATCGCCGAGCTTTTTCGGCAGGATCAGGACCGGTCCACTGATGTCGAAAGTCTTTAGTTGCATTAGGTCATGTCGTCCAAAGTCGAGCTGCGCGCAGGCCGCGAATGCTCAAATTATATTGCGATGCAAAACAAATGTGTTCAACGGAACTGTACGCCGGGGACGCGTTTTCAATTCCGAAAAGAGCGGCACGGGCGCTGTGCTGGCGATGAGCCGACTATAGAACTGCTGAGGCCTGTGCTTCTGAATATATTGAACATATCACCGATCCATCGTCTGAACGGCAATCCCGCCCAGACCTGTTTACGCCAATATCGCCCCATACGCCGTCCCTGCAAAAGCGTTAACATGCAAGTCCGGTGGAGTAAATCCATTATCTCGCACATGCACACGCTAAGCGACGCGCGAAAACGTATCAGCGGTTTCGCATGAGCATCGCGGCCAGGCAAAACATCAGACAACGCTCAGCAACTCCTTCCCCTTGACGATGCGCGCCGGCGAGCCGACGGCGACCGCATGAGGAGGGATGTCGTTCAACACAACCGAATTGGCGCCGATCATGGCGCCTTCGCCTATGGCAATGTCCCCCATGATCTTGACCCCGGGGCTGAGATATGCACCGTCGCCTATACGCGGCGCGGTATGGGTTTCCGGACGGACACGACCTATCGTGACCTGGTGCAGCAGGCTGACATTGCGGCCGATGACGACATCCGCGCCGACGACGATGCCCGTCGGATGCGGGACGAACAGGCCGCCGCCGATAGTAACGCGCCGCGCCATGTCGCAGGCAAAGAAACGGTTGGTCCAGTATTGCAGCACAAGCGACAGGAAGGGCCCGAGCAACGGCACGCGACCGGCGGCTTCGATGAGGCGCAGCAGGGTCACGAACTGAAACCCGCCCTCGAACAGCAAAAGCCGCACGACCATGCCGAAGGACGCCTTCTTCTGCCAGGCGATCTCCCACATGGCGACATCCTGTTTGAGCTTGCCGAAGACGCGGTCCTGCGCCGAACGTGTCGTCATGCCGCGGCATTGAGCTGGGGAGCATGGCCGCGCAGCAGGTCGCCCTGGTAGAGCCGGCCGAGCAGCTTGCCCGCGCTGGCGTGCCAGCTGTAGTGATCAACACGCGCCCGACCCCTGTCACGCAGGGCCCCGGCGGTTTCGGGCTGGGCGATGATGCGGGCCATGAGGTTGGTCAGGGCCTCGGCGTCGTTCGGCGGGAAGAACAGGGCGGCGTCACCGCAGACTTCGCGGCACGAGCCGATATCCGACGCCAGGACCGGGCATCCATGGACCATGGCCTCGAGCGGTGGAATGCCGAAGCCCTCATAGAAGCTGGGAAAGACAAAGGCCGCCGCCTGGCGGTAAAGACCTGCGATTTCTTCGTCGGTCAGCCGGCCGGTGAAAACAACATTGTCGGGCACATCCAGGCCGCCATCGCCAAAGACCTTCGACTTGGCGGCGCCGACGACGACGAAGGTCATGCCGGTGTCGCCCAGGCCGCTGAACGCCTTGAGCGCGGTCGCCAGGTTCTTGTGCGGCGCCGGCGAACCGACGAACAGGAAATAGCGGCCCGGCTGCAACCCCTTGCGCGCGGCTACGCCATCGTCCGGCGCGACGCGGGCAATGTGGTCCGTGCCGTTGGGGATAACGGCTATACGCGCGGGATCGATGCCCAGCACCTTGCCCAGTTCACCTTGTGAAAAGTGCGACACGGTGGCGATGCGCGAATTCCGGCCGAGCACGCGGCCAAGGGTTTGATGCAGCCGGCGGTAGTTGGCCGAGAAGTGCTGCGGCATCCGGTAAACGACCGCATCGTGGATGACGGTCAGGGCGCGCGGGTGCAGGACGGGGCCGCTGTTGCACAGGTTGACCAGCACGCCGCCCGACGCGGCCGCCGCCAGCCAGGTCTGTTCCCATGGATGGCCGTTGAGCGGTCCGCCGGTGGCAAATTCCATGGACTTGAGACCAAGATGGCCGGCATCCGCGCCCTTTGGCGCCAGCAGGCGGCACTTCGGCGCGGCGGGACCGGCGGCCAGCAGAAGTCCGTCCAGGGCCTTGACGATTTCGGACGCATAGCGTTGGACGCCCGTCAGGTCCTGCGTCAGGAAGCGCCCGTTGATAAACAGCTCTGCCGGGTCACGCGACATCGGCCAGCGTCTTTTTCTCGGCCAGGGCCTCGTCGAACAGTTCGGTGGTCTGGCGAATGATGACGTCGTGGGTGAAGCGCGTCAGGACATGCTCGCGCGCGTTGGCGGTCAGCCGCTCACGCAGGTCTTCGTCTTCACGCAGGCGTGCGATGGCGGCGGTCAGCTGTTCGGAATTTCCCGGTTCGATCAACAGCGCCGTCTCTTCATGAATGGCGACATCGGTAACTCCGGTGCGCAGGTTCGACGCCACGACCGGCACGCCCATCAGCATGGCCTCGAGTTGCGAGATGCCGAAGGTTTCGGTCACTTCCGTTGACGGGAATACAAAGACGCCGATCGATTTGTAGAAGGCGATCTTGTCCGGCATGTTGCGGATGTCACCCAGGAAATCGGCGCGATCCTTGACGTTCAGGCTGTCGGCCAGCTCCTCCGCTTCGGCACGGTAAGGACCATCGCCGGCGATTCGGGCGCGGACGCCAGGCAGCTTCGACAGGGCATTGAGCATGACGCCCAATCCCTTGTAGCGGGCGTGGCGACCCAGGAAGCCGATCGGCTTGGGACCGGGATGGGGTGATTCCAGGGTTTCGACCGCGAACTGCGCGGGATTGATGCCCAGGGGGATAACCCGATAGTGCGGACCCTGGTGCAGTTCGTCGGAAATCTCGATAATCTTTCCGGAGGTCACGATGACAAAGGTCGAGCGGTTGAGCACGAACCGGTATAGCGGCATCAGCAGGTTCTTGAGGAACTTGCGTCCGAAAATGTCGGTGTGGTGGGTGACGACGATTTTCGGCCGCTTGCCCATCAGCAACATCAGGCACAGGCCGGCATTGGCCACGAAGTTCGGCGCATGGAAATGCACGATGTCCGGATCGGCCCTGGCGATCTCAAGGATCATGGACAGGCTGACAGGCTGGCTTTTGACGTTGGCCAGCATGCCGAACCGTTTGACGCGGACACCATTGATCGTCTCGACCTTGGTGCCGCGTTCGTGGTTGAAACAATAGACGGTGACGTCATGCCCCTTGGCCAAAGCCTCGCTGACGTCGCGGGTATTCACTTCGATGCCGCCGGAGAACGGCGGGTAATACTTTCCGAGAACCAGGACCTGGGGCATGAGATCAGCCTTGTGTTCAGGACGCCTTGCTGTTGTACGCGCGGAACCAGTCCACAAAAGCAGTGACGCCTTGTTTAACATCTATACTCGGCAGGAAGCCGGTGAGTGCCTGCAACAGCCTTGGGCTGGCATAGGTGCGGGGCACGTCGCCTTTCTGCATCGGCAGCATGTTTTTGGTCAGCGGCTTGTCCAGCGCCTCTTCGATGGTATCGATGAAGGGCATCAGACCGACCGGCTGTCCGCCGCCGAGATTGACAATACGGAAGGGCCCCAGCTTCGACAGGGTGTCGCGCGCCTTGTCTTCCGACACGCGGTTGTCTTCGGAGGGGATAACGGGGATAAGCTTGACGATGGCCTCGACCAGGTCGTCGATATAGGTAAAGTCGCGCTCCTGCTGGCCCATGCCATAGACGTCGATCGCTTCGTCCTTGCCGGCGGCGGCGACGAACTTGAACAGCGCCATATCGGGACGGCCATAGGGGCCGTAAACCGTAAAGAAACGGAATGCCGTGGTCGGGATCTTCCACAGGTGAGCATATGAGTGCGCCATGACTTCCATCGACTTCTTCGTCGCGGCGTAAAGCGTCATCGGCTCGTCGGTCTTGTCGGCCTCTTCGAACGGCACCTTTTCATTGGCGCCATAGACCGAAGAGGTCGAGGCCAGCATCAGATGCTTCGGCTTCAGGATGCGGGCGATTTCGAGGATGTTGAACGAGCCGACCAGGTTCGAGCTGACATAGGTGCGCGGCTGTTCAAGGCTGTAGCGGACACCCGCCTGGGCAGCCAGGTGGACGATGACGTCGGGCTGGCAGGCGGTGGCGGCCTTGGTGAGGGCGTCCATGTCCTCAAGCTGGGCCTGGGTATGGGTGTAGTTGGCTTCCGCCTTCAGGATGTCGAGACGGGCATGTTTCAGGCGCAGGTCATAATATTCGGTCATGGCGTCATAGCCATGGACGGTGTGGCCTTCGCTCAGCAGGCGGCGTGCAAGATGGAAGCCGATAAAGCCCGCGGTTCCCGTAATGAAGACGTTCATGTTAGCGCCGCTCCGTCGTGGCTGTATCGTTTTGAGTCAACGCGGTCGCGAAAGATACGCGCTGCGAAGGGGCGAAAATAAGGCAGGAAGCGAGCATGAAACCCTTTTGGAATGAGGTTCTTGTGTATAGAGCATCATAACGAGAATATGCTGCGGCGCAACATAAAACACCGAATGATGGCTCCGGGGTGTGTGTCCGCGCCTTGCAAGGCCCGGGCCGTGAAAAGTCAGTAGAGGACTTTCATTTTGAGCTTGAATGGCGAGTACTGTATGCGGTGTGCATAAATGATATTGGAAATGGCGAGGCCGACCATGAGCATGGTTTCGGCGCCCTCGTTACTGGTGGCAAAGCTGAACGGAATAAGCGCGACAAAAAGGGCATAGGCTGTCCCTTCCGCCCTGGTTATGATCCGGGCGCACAGGTAATAAAGAGCTATAGCCATAAGGCCGCAAATAGCAAAGTTATACATCATGAAGTTGTCGACCGCCGAGGTGGTCAGGATGTATTTGCCGCTATAGATGGCCGGGCTGCCGAATGAGCCGTAGCCCGATCCCCATATATAGGCGCCGTCGCCGCCGATCTCCTTCATGCGCAGCATGGAAGACGGCCAGGTGAAATTGATCCGGTCCTGGAAGCTGTTGTAAGCGAAATAGGGGATGGGCTCGCGCGAAAAGCCGATGATTATCGGGATAATGCCGGCTGCCAGGAACAGGTACGACATGGCCTGCTGCGACAGGGTCTTGACGTCGAAGCGCAGAATCTGGCGAAGCTTCTCCGGCGGATCCATCAGGTTGCAGGCGATGAAGATCATCGGCAGGCAGATATAGGTCGTCTTGCTGTCGGTCAGGTAGAGGCCATAGCCACCGGCAATGACGACCAGCAGTTCGACCCAGATGTTTTTCAGGCGCGTGCGGATCAGGCAATAGAAGAGGATGATCAGGGCCGCCGCCGACACGCTGGCCACCGAGGCGCCGGCCAGGCGCGCCTTGGTTACGCGCTGGGTCGTGCCGTCCTGGAGGTAGCCTGCGTACCATTCGCGCGACATGTCCTTTTCGACGCCGAACTGCGAGAACTTGCTGCCGACCCATGGGTAGTCCATGAACTGGTTGCCGATGAGGAACAGGATCGTCGCCGCCAGCAGCACGCACCAAAGGATGAAATAGCGCCGGCTCATTTCCCTCAGCAGGAAGGGCGTATTCATGCAAAAGACGAGCGGCGCCACGATCTTGTAGGCCGATATGATCGACAGCGGATTATTGCCGTTCAGATAGCCTATGACAGCGGGCAGGACCATGAAGGCGATCGACAGGAACATGACGTTGCGGCGCAATGGCTCGCGGGACCGGAAGGCTGCCAGGAAGCTCAAGGCAATGCCGACGGAAATCAGCGCGTCGGGGACAAACCAGACGACGTTCAGGTTGAGGTTTTGCAGCACCATGCGTATCGCGCCGCCAAAGGTGTGGCGCACCAGCAGCAGCGCAAGCACGGCCGCGCCGAATTTGGCCACGAAGGGCGTGCGGCGGACGGATCGTCCTTCAGCCACCTTGTCTGAAGCCACCTTGCCTGAAGACATGTGTCACCATCTCAACGTCATTGCATAAAATCAGGCGCCCTGCCGGCAGCCATGTCTGTAATATCACCGTGCCGGCGTGCGGCAGGTCATCTGGAAACGGAAGGCGTCGAATAAAGAATCCTTGCGGACGATGCCGTCATGTCTTTGCCCAGGTGTGAACACGAACCCGCAACAAAGCCCCTCATGCCGGCAATACCATTGTAATGATTGGATATGTTGCCGCCGTCAAGCGTTTAAGCCACCATTTGGGCTCCGGAGGGGCATAAAATTTCGCATATGCGAAAGCATTGTTGACAGTGGGGCGGAAGGCGTTAACGTCCGGAGTTTCATGTCCCTGACGCCGCCGCCCAACCGCAAGCAAATGACGATGGCCGATTCCAAGCGACTCGCTTCGATTGATGTTTTGAGGGGACTGGCCGCCATTCTGGTGGTGCTTCAGCATTCGGTCGAGCACTACGACAACGCGCTCATCAACTACGTCCATCAAAACGTCATCAACTTCGGTCAGATCGGCGTGCTGGTCTTCTTCATGATCAGCGGCTACGTCATTCCCTATTCGCAGGCCGGATCCGGTCGGGACCTGAAGGCCTTCTGGCTGGCGCGGATATTCCGCATCTATCCGCTCTATATCTTTGTCATCCTGCTCAACCTGGCCCTGGCGTTTGTCCTTTTCCGCACGGCAGGGCCCGACCTGGGGCTAAGCCTTTTGGCGCACGTCATCTTCGTCCAGGAATGGATCGGATTGCCGAACTATGGCGGGCCGAGCTGGACGCTGTTTCTCGAACTGGTCTGGTATGTCCTGTTCGCCGGCCTGGTGTTCATCCGGCGCGAGAAAGACGCGGGAAAGCTTTATCTCGGACTGATGGCGTTTCTGGCGGCATTCCTGGTCCTGAACGTCGCGGTTCACCGTCAATTGCCCTTCGGCAAGATCGCCTTCCTGGTCAGCTTCTTTCTGGGATACATCACCTATCTCGTTCGGACGGATGCGCTGGCCTTAAGCCGCTATCGCCTTTATTTCGCAACATCCCTGCTGCTGACCATGGCGATCATGTTCGTATCCTACGCGGTCTTCCGCGACGCCGCCAAGCCGGGCATCTCGTTCCTGTGCATCCTTCTCAACTGGTCGGCGGCGACGGCCGTTTTCCTGGGCTTGCTGTTTGGCTGGACCGGCGGGTACAGCCGAATGCTGATCTATATCGGTACGGTCAGCTATTCGGTTTATCTGCTGCACGATACCGTCATCAACCTGTTCCGCTTCACAGGCGTCGACAACCTGATCTACGTGCCGCTTGTCCTGCCCGCGACCATCGCGCTGGCGCACCTGACCTACACCTTCATCGAACGGCCAGGCATCCGGGCGGGCAAAGCCGTCTCGGGCCGGCCAAAGGCGCCCATTCCACCGGCGAACCTGCCGTCCTGATGGTCGCCGGATATTGCCGGAGATGGTTTCTGAAAGGCCGTTTTGGACAAGCCTAACAAAAAACCCGGCGTTTCCGCCGGGCTTTTCCTTGAACCATGTGTCGAGGCTTAGTAGGCGTTCTTGTCGCGGAAGATCATCGGGACCGTCTTGGCGATGATCATGACATCGCTCCAGATCGACCAGCTCTCGATATACTCGTTGTCCGCGTTGACGCGGCCTTCAATGCAGGCGTGGGTCTTGATTTCGCCGCGGTAGCCGCGGATGGCGGCCAGGCCGGTCAGTCCCGGGCGGGCCTGAAAGCGACCCTGATAGGCAGGGACCTTGCTGGCGAATTCACCGTCGTGGGCAAGAGCGTGCGGACGCGGACCCACCAGCGACATGTCGCCCTTCAGCACATTCAGAAGCTGGGGCAGTTCGTCGATCGAAGTCTTGCGGATAAAGCGGCCGACCATGGTGACGCGGTCGTCGTTCTGCTTGGCTTGCACGACCTTGTCGCCGTCTTCTGCGACACGCATGCTGCGGAACTTGTAAATCTGGAAGATCTTGCCGTTCAGGCCGGTCCGGCGTTGCAGGAAGAAAACACCGCCCTTGGACTCGATCGTAATCAGCGCGGCGACGACGAGAAAGACCGGCAGAAGAAAAGCCAGCGCCATCGAAGCCACGGCGACATCCAGAATACGCTTACAGATGCTGCGTGCAACAAGGGGATTATTCATTTGGGCCGCCTTTTTCTCACCGCTGTTGGCGATCGGCTGTGCCTCATACAGGCTATGCGTAGACTCAACGGTATCCGGCATGACTACACCTCTCGCGTTATCATCGCCCCTACAAGAATTATGCCGCTACGCAGAAATTATTGCAATAGCGAAGGGGCAATCCGCTTTAATTTATTTTTTACGACGTTTGTTAATGGCCTGGCTGACGCTGACGCCTTCGGTGCCACCTGGCAGGCTTTCGCCCTCCGGGCACCACCCATCTAATAACACCTTGAAATTATACCGCATAAAGGATCAGTGCCGGCCAGTCTTTTTCCTGCATTTTTTAGCAGGTAGCCATTTGCACGACATAAATCTATTAACCAGAAGCTGGTTGATGAGAACTGTTTTCTCCTGTTGGGAGAGTAAATGTTTTCGCGCCTGCAACACGATTTGAGCGCCGCGGGTCAAAACGGCACACCATCAGCCCGCGTCTGGGACAGGCTTTTTGCGCAAACACCCATTCAGTATAGCGGTTACGGGCTTTTCGACCAGAAGATAAAAAACCGTCGCGCCGCACAAGGCGGCCATCATGGCTGTAGCGATGAACAGGGTCGGCTGGTCCCAGCCTGTCTTTTTAAACACAAGTCCGACGATGTTGATGGCGAACGGATGGGACAGATAGAGCGCAAAGGATATGTTCCCGCCGAAGACAAGAGCACGCACGACCGGGTTGCCGGGTCCGGGTCGTTCAATCATGACCAGGCCGGCACACATCATAAGTGCGGGAAGTCCCAGCCAAAGGGCGCGATAGTCCAGGGCGGTGATGTCGAGATGATTGTGCTTGCCCAGCATGATCAGCACGACGCCGGTAAGGAACAGTCCGATCCCCAGAGGTGCGCCGAGGCGCCATCCCTTTCGATAGAGCCATGCCAGGCCAATGCCGAACACGAACTCCAGGACGATGGAGTTGAACCAGAAGGCCAACACAGGCGCCTTAACCCATCCCGTCATGCCCCCTATGCCCAGCACCGCCAGGCCGCCGACGACGAACAGCATCCCTTTGCGAAGATCGAAACACAGGGCAAGCGCAAACAGGACATAAAAGAGCATCTCGTAATTCAGCGTCCAGCCCAGGGACAGGACGGGATAGTAGGCGCCGTAGGCATTGACGTAAGGAATGAACAGGTAGGAGAAGAGAATGTCGGAGGGCGACATGCTGCCCTTGTCGACACTGCCGCTGAATACCGCGGCCGCCATGATCATCAATGTGGTGAAGACCCAGTAGCTGGGGACGACGCGAATGATCCGGCGCAGCATGAAGTCGGTCGGCGCTCCGGGCGTGCCGAACTTCTGGCTGCCGATGGTGTACATAATGAAGCCGCTGATGACGAAGAAGATGTCCACGCCGCCTGGCCAGAAGAAGAAGTCCACGACCCTATAGTGGCTGTTATCAATAAAGGGCCGGGTGGTGGATTCGTACTGCGCGTGTTCGAAAAGGACCAGGCATGCCGCCAGAAACCTGAGAATCTGAAGGTTCTTTATCACGGAGTCGGGGGCGGCCTGCGACACGCGGCGCAAGGCGGTGCTGAACAGGTTCGTCCGGCCCAAGTCAGATTTCCTCTTGCGCTCCCCCGGCAAATGAATGATATGCCTTTCTTTGTGTTGCAATGCAATATAGATTGCGGCTGAGGCGCGGGCTGTTGCCCCCGCGCACTTGTATGTGCATGAATTGTCCGCATATTATAGGCTTGCACTGCGATAAACGCACCCCGTCCACCGCATTCACAGAGTCTCGTACACCTTGTTCGGCCTTTTCAAAAAGAAACCGCAGACTTTCAATAATGCCGAGATCGACCGCCTGACCTATGCGATCGGTGACGTCCACGGCATGTTCGATCAGTTCTGCGGCCTGCTGGAAAAAATTCGCCTGGACGCCCAGTCGTTCCGGGTGACGCCGCGCATCGTCCTTTTGGGCGACTATATCGACCGTGGTCCGTCATCGTCGCGGGTGATCGACGAAATCCTGCGCATGCAGAGCCATATCGATGCCGGCCGCGGCTGGTGCGATCTCGAGGTCCTCATCGGTAACCATGAGTGGGCGATGATGAACTTCCTGAACACCGGCGACGCCATGTGGCTCAAATACGGAGGCGATACGTGCGCGACCTCATATGGCGTGGAAGTGCCGTTCAACCTCGACTTCCGCAGCACGGCTGCGGCCGTGCGCGAAGAGTTGCGCCGCCGCCTGCCGACGTCCCACCGCGAACTCATCCAGCGCATGAAATACCTGTTCCAGGCCGGCGACTATCTGTTCGTTCACGCCGGCGTTTCGCCCAAGAAACCGCTGTCGGAACAGGGTCCTGAGACATTCCTGTGGATTCGCGACGAGTTCCTGAGTGTGCCCAGGGCCTGCGACTATGTCGTCGTGCACGGCCATACACCGACAATCGAGCCCGTCAATCAGGAATGGCGGATCGGCGTCGATACGGGAACCTATGAGACGGGCGTGCTGACTGCCGTGCGGCTCAATGGCCGACAACGCGACTTTATCAATATCGCCGCTTAAACAGGCGCGCGCATGGCTATCGCGTCCCGATAGGCGTCCTGATACTGGTCCAGAATGCGGGCAGGCTTCACGGCTTCGATCACGGCGTCGAATGCGGGCGGCTTCGGCAGGGCGTCGCGGCCGCCGGCAAGCACCTGCTGCATGCGGTGGGCCAGGGCGCCGGCGTCAGATGCGGGCACGATCCAGTCCGGCGTCACGCTGCCGACGATGTCCGGCATGACGCCGACATCCGAACATATGACCGGTACGCCCATGGCGAAGGACTCGATCACGGTCAGTCCGAACGGCTCCGCCCAGGTGGACGGCACGACCAGCGTATCGATCGAGGACAGGAAGGTGGCGGCATCCTGGAAGCCAAGGAATTCGACGGGCAGCCCGGCGGCCTTGACCCTCCACGGCTCCATGCCGCCCGGCGCGTTGCCGGCGACCTTGAGCTGCCAGCCGGTTTCCGGCAGGGCGCGGCAGGCCTCTATCAGGACGTCCATTCCCTTTTCAGTCTTGATGCTGCCGAGATATCCGAAGGTAAAGGGCGTTGTCCTGGCCGGGATATCCCGAACCGGCGTGAGGGCGACAGGGTTGAGAATGACGCGCTTGCGCGCCGGCTGCATATCCCTGAATACACCGTAGCGCTCATGGATATCCATCACGTGGCGGGAAACAGCAACGACAACATCGATATTGTCCTGGAACCGCTGCTTCCAGGCCGATATCACCGAGCAGCCGGCGTGCTGGCGTTCGCAGGTCTTGCCGTTGCGAAACAGGGCGGCGCGGACGCACAGCAGGTCGTAGTCGTGAAGCGTGTGCACCACGGCGACGCCGCGCTTGCGCGCCTCCGCCCAGACCATGGGCGGCAGTTCGACCATCGAGTGGGTGTGAAGGACGTCGGGCTTGAACCGGTCGAGAATGGCGCCGACATCGCCGGCAATCAGTACGTTGAAAATACTGCAGATCTTGTTGACCACGCGCAGCGGCGCCGGAAACTTGCCCGTCTCTTCGATCCACAGCAGGTTGCGGTGCGCCATCGGCTTGATCTGCACGCCATTGCGGATCGTTTCGTGCTGCGGGGCGGGGACAAGGTGCGCGACCGCGACCTCATGGCCGGCGGCAGCCTGGTGTTCCGCCAGGACTTCCGTTACGCGCTCGGCGCCGCCGAAGGAGTAGGGTGCGTACAGTGAGCCGAGATGAAGTATGCGCAAAGTATTGACGCCGCTAGCCAACAGGCCCTCCCCCAGTGGGTGCGCAGCGTAAATCGGAACAATTTAATTTGTCTCTACTCATCTTATAAATATCGACCTGTATGCGCTTTGTGCGCATAAGAAGTTCGGAAATCTTCTTAAGGATTCCATCCCCGTGGACTGAAAAAGCGCATACGGACGGCAAAGCAGGCTGCCCCGCTATATATACGCCAGATAGAACAGAATGGATCTTGGCGCGCCGCGAGGAAACCAGACAAAAACACAGAATGCCGCGCGGATGCGGACATATAGCGGCAAATCCCGGCGGATTGCAAATGCCTTCCGCCGGTTGCACCTTACTGTTTTAAGCCAGGAAACCGAGATCGGCGGTTCCGAAACGCCCGATGTTGGGGAAGATGGTGGCGATTTCCGATGAGGAGAGGCCGAACCAGCGCGCCAGGGTGGCGGCATACTGGTCGACCGAGGTCGTCGGCAACAGGCGCCCCTGGCCGACCTGATCGTCGCTGGTCACCGATACCTGCGGCGCCGTGCCGTAATACTGGCCGCCATTGACCGCGCCGCCCATGACGAAATGGTGCGAGCCCCAGCCATGGTCCGTACCAGTTCCGTTGGACGACAGGGTACGGCCGAAATCCGACGCCGTGAACGTCGTGACCTGATCCGCCACGCCCATTTCGACGGTCGCGGTGTAGAAGGCCGTCAGAGCTTCGTTCAGCCGGGACATGACGACCGGATGATCCTGGTTCTGGTGGTCGTGGGTATCGAAACCACCGAGCTGAACGAAGAAAACCTGGCGCTTGAGGCCGAGCGCATGGCGCGCGCCAATCAGGCGGGCGACCGTCTTCAGCTGGTTCGCCAGCGGATTGGCCTGGCCGTCGAGATCGAAGCTGGTCGACAGGGACACGGGATTGACCGCGTTGTTGACCGTGCTTTCCCAGGCGACCGAACGGCGCAGGACCTTGGCGTATTCCTCCTCATAGATGTTCGCGCGCGGCTGGCTGATAAGGCTGCTGAGCGCGTCTGTGCAGGCCGAAGACCCGAACAGGGGTGATTTCAGCCCGCTTACCGGAAGCGCCCCGGTGGCGCCGATCTGGTACTGGACGGCAGATTCCCCCGACAGGAAAACGGCGTTGCCGGACGCCGAGATGCAGGTCATGAGGCTGTTGCCGTTGCCGGCCATGGCCAGGTCGCCCATCCGTCCCGCCCAGCCGGTCGTCGACCCTTCCGGCGCCAGCGACTGCCACACCGAGGCCTGGTCATTGTGCGAGAACAGACGCGGCGGCAGCGGGTTCGCCGTCCGGTTCGAACTCTTGTACTGCGAAATCGTGGTCGGCTGCATCAGCGGGCCGACGTTGAGCTGCACGGCCAGGCGTCCCAGGTTCCACATACCCTTGAGGCCTGTGAGATAAGGCGAAAGGGCGTACTGCTGGTTATCGGTCAGGGTCTGCACGACGCGCGGTGCCAGCGCCGTATTGGCCAGATCGGCGCGCGCATAGGCGATGCCGCCGGCCGTCTGGCCCGCGCCGCCGCCGCGAATGGCGCTGTAGAGATCGTAATTGGCCGAGTCGTAGGGGATGAGCGTGCTCGACTGGTCGTTACCGCCATGCAGGAAGACGCAGACGAGGGCGCGATAGTCGTTGCTGGTCATGGCCGCGGCGTCGCCGACAGCCGCCAGGTTCAGCGCGAAGGGGGCGGCGCTGCCGACGATGCCCAGTGAACCCAGGCGCGAAAAAAGAGCACGGCGGGTCAGGTCCCGCGATTTGCCGATCATCATGGGAGGGACCTACTTTTGAATAAGATATTCGGGAGCGGCCAGCGTCAGGAAGATCGCGGCCTGGACACGGGTCTGCTTCTGGTCGTTCGTCGTCGCGGGCAGGCCGGCGACGGCGGTCTGGATCAGGGTGGCGGTGGCGGGCGACAGCTGGTTGCCCGTCATGCGCAGGTTGACGGCGCCGACCAGGGCGGCAGCGTCGTCCGCCGTCTGGAGAAGCGACGTGTACTGCGGCTTGACGTCGTTCACGCCGCTCTTGACCGAGCTGAGCATGAAGTTGAGATAGCCGGCCGTCGTCGTTTCATTGACGATCTGGAATTCCGGCGCGACCATTCCCTTGTCCGCCATGGCGGTATTCGGCGGAACATAACCAGGCCGGAAGAAGTTGAAGACCGACGGAGAACGCAGCGGGCTTTGCCCCAGGCTCTGCATGCTGGACAGGTCGGCGATGGCCCACTTGCCGGTGGCCGTCGCAACCTCGGCTGTGCGTGCCCATTGGACAAAGCGCACGATGGGTTCGCGCAATTTTCCCCCGGTCGCCGCATCCGGCAGCGCGCGGGCCTCGGCATCGGTGAGTATTGCCGTCCAGACAGCCTTGAGGTCGCCGCGCACGCCTGCGCCGTTGTTGTTGAAGGCCGCGGCAACGCGGCCGATATAGGCGGGGGAGGGGTTGGACGTCACCAGCCGCTTGATCATGGCGGTAGCGAAAAACGGTCCGACGTTCGGGTGGTCGCACAATGTATCGAGGGCCGTCCTCATGGCATCCTCCGCCGGGGTATTGGCGGCGATGGTGGTGCCCAGGAACGAAACGCCGGCAAGCGAGTGATCGCCCCTGACGACGACCATGGGGCGCCGTGCATAGGTCGGCTCGCGGATCGCGAAGGACTCCCAGGCGACCGTCGTTGTGGTCATGCCGGCGACATCGGCTGCATAGCCGGTGAAGACGTGCGACAGGTTGGTGACGTCCTCCTGCTTGAAGGTATCACTCTGGTTGCCGAACATATCCGTTTTCGGCGTGCCGTCGGTATTCAGCATGGTCAGGCCCATGGTGAACAGCTGCATGACCTCGCGCGCATAGTTTTCGTCAGGCTGCCGGCCATTGCTGTCCGCCTTCCGGCTGCCGGCGACATTGAGAAAAATACCCATCTGCAGGTTAAGCGTCACGGCTTCCAGCAAGGCGCGGAAGGTGCCGAACGCATTGGCGTTCAGCATGTCCCAATAGCCTGCGGCAATATAGGCCGGCCACAGGTTGGTGGAATTGAACGGCGCGACGAAATGCTCGGACAAGGCAAGCGTGACGCGTTTGCGCATCTGATCCGGGGAGGCGATCAATTGGTGCCAGAGACCGTTTTCGGCAACGTCGACCCGGAAGTAATACTTGTCCTGGGTAACGGCATTGTAGCCCTGGCCGTCGAGCCAGGCCCACAGGGTCGTGCTCATCGCGGTCGTGTACTGGCTGCTGAGCCAGCCGGCATAACCCTGGGTCTTTACCGCGGCGATATCCGCCTCGGACGCGGAGAACTGGGCCTGAAGCAGGAAGCGCGCCGCTTCGGCATCGCTGATCTGGGGCGCGGGGGGTGTTACGGCTGCGGGTTGCGAAGGCGGGGGGGCCGCGCCTGCGCCACCGCCGGAACCGCCGCCGCCACCGCCGCCGCAGGCGCTGAGCGCTGCCGCCATGACCGCTGAAACACCGGCCATCGCAGCGCGAGACTGATGGGTGGCGGGTTGAACATCGAGGGGAAGATCGTCTGAAAGGGGAGGCTCGACGCGCGCGGAGTCCTCTTTAACGACATTTGCCATTTTACTGTTTTACTCAACTGGAACGCATTCGCCCGGGGTAGCGAATGCCCTTATGTAACACCGGATTGTTGCAGAAAAGTGTTAACAGCCGTGCAATTTCGGCGAGTATTGCAGATTCTTTTTAACGACGAAAATTATCCGGTTGCTCGCGAAAATACCGGCGGCCTGAATCAAGCCGCATGGAGCCGGCCGAAGACGTTTTGTCGCGTTCCCGTCCGCGCAGCGGCGTTTTGATCGCGGGGCTGCATATTTTGGCCATGATTATTGTGAAGATGCGCCAGGCGATCAACGCCATGAAGGGTTAATAGCGGCTGGCTTTGCCGTGAAGCCTATGGTAATTGCTGCGGTGCACCAATTAAGTATGGATGGTATTCATGTTCAATGTGTTTCGTGGCACGGGTCTGAACGTTACCACTGCCTTGTCACCGGTAGGAATGGTCGCTGTCGCCTATCTGTTTTGCATTGCATCCGTGATGATCCCCAAGGATGCATACGAAGCCGTGATGCATGAACCTAATCTTATGGCGGGTAACGGAAAGCTCCTGTTCATGTACGGGATGAGCTGCCTGGCTTTCCTGGCTGGCTTCTTCCTGATGGGCGGGAATTCCCGGAACGCAGCGCTGACCGCGCAGTACAATCAGCGCCGTGAGAAGCAGGCGCGGACGCAGAACCGGCTTTACCACCTTCCGCCCCTGCTCGTCGTGGCAGCCCTGAACCTTTTCAGCATGGTGCTGATCTTCAAGAATACACCGGGCCTGATGGGCATGATCATGTCCGGCGACGGTGACGTCGCGAAACAGACGATCGACACGACAGGCGGTCTTGCGGGCGTGCAGCCGCTGCTGATCGCGATGGTCTGGTGGTCCATGGGCAAGCACATGGTTGTGTTCGATGACCTGCGCTCGCCTCAGGCGCGGCTGTCTGCACTGACGATCGGCGGATCGCTGCTCCTTGCCGTCCTGATTTCGATCGTCAAGGTTGCACGTTATGAAATCATTCCCTTGCTGGTGGGGTCCCTTATCGTCTTCCTGGTGATGAACGCCGGCCGGGGCCGGGTCAACGTGCGCCGCCTGCTTGTGTTCGGAATTGTCGCGGCTGTTGCCGTCGTTGGCATCTTCATGGCTTTCAGCCTGCTGCGCGGCAATACCAGCGAGTATCAGATGCAACGGACCTTGTACGGTTACGGGCCCGCCTCGTTCAACCACCTCGTCGCGGTGCTCGAAGGCAGGCTGGTGTTCCC